>CBFCXA010000091.1:0-8633 GCA_965601985.1 uncultured Chromatiales bacterium
CTACATCACCGGCCCGGGACACGGCGGCCCGGGCCTGGTGGCCAACACCTACCTTGAGGGTGTCTACAGCGAGGTTTATCCCAACATTACGCAGGACGAGGAAGGCATGAAGGCGCTCTTCAAGCAGTTCTCGTTTCCCGGCGGCATCCCGAGTCACGTGGCGCCGGAGACGCCCGGTTCGATCCACGAAGGCGGCGAGCTGGGCTATGCGCTGTCCCACGCCTATGGCGCAGCTTTCGACAACCCGGATCTGATCGTGGCCGCGGTGATCGGGGACGGCGAAGCGGAGACCGGGCCGCTGGCAACCAGCTGGCATTCCAACAAGTTTCTGAATCCGGCCACCGACGGTGCAGTACTGCCCATCCTTCATTTGAACGGCTACAAGATCGCCAACCCCTGCGTGCTCGCACGCATCAGCCGCGACGAACTCGAGCAGCTCTTTCAGGGCTATGGCTACACGCCGTATTTCGTCGAAGGCGACGACCCCGACACCATGCACCAGCTAATGGCCGAAACCCTCGACACCGTGTTCGGTGAGATCCAGCAGATCCAGAGCGATGCGCGACGCCATGGCTTTCGCGAGCGGCCGCGCTGGCCGATGATCGTGCTGCGCACACCCAAGGGCTGGACCTGTCCGGAGGAAGTAGACGGCAAAAAGACAGAAGGCTCCTGGCGCTCGCACCAGGTACCGATGGGCCAGATGCACCAGAACCCGGACCATGTCCGGCTGCTCGAAGAGTGGATGAAAAGCTATCGGCCGGAGGAGTTATTCGACTCCAACGGCCAGCTGGCGCCCGAACTCGCGCAGCTGCCGCCGCAGGGTGAGCTGCGCATGGGGGCGAACCCGCACGCGAACGGCGGCCTGCTGCTGAAAGACCTGCGCATGCCCGACTTCCGCAAGTTTGCCTTGGACGTACCGGCACCCGGCGCCGTAATCGGCGAATCGACGCGCACCATGGGCCAGTTCCTGAGCGCGGTAATGCAGCGCAACCTGGCGAAAAAGAACTTCCGGCTGTTCAGCCCGGACGAGAACAACTCGAACCGCTGGCAGGACGTACTCGACGTGACCGACCGAGCCTGGGTCGCCGATACTCACGACGACGACGACCACCTGGCGCCGGACGGCCGGGTGATGGAGATGCTGAGCGAGCACCAGTGCCAGGGCTGGCTGGAGGGCTACCTGCTCACCGGTCGACACGGCTTTTTCTCCTGCTATGAAGCCTTCATCCATATCGTCGACTCGATGTTCAACCAGCACGCAAAGTGGCTGAAGGTCTGCCATGAGATCCCCTGGCGCCGACCGATCGCATCGCTGAACTACCTGTTGTCGTCGCACGTCTGGCGCCAGGACCATAACGGCTTCAGCCACCAGGACCCGGGTTTTATCGATCACGTGGTCAACAAGAAGGCGGAAGTCGTGCGCGTTTACCTGCCGCCGGATGCCAATTGCCTGCTCTACATCACGGACAGGTGCCTGCGCAGCCGCGACCGGATCAACGTGGTGGTCGCCGGCAAGCAGCCGGCGCCGCAGTGGCTGAGCATGGACGAGGCCATCCGTCACTGCACGGCCGGAATCGGCATCTGGGAATGGGCCAGCAATGACGATGGCGGCGAGCCCGACGTGGTGATGGCCTGCTGCGGCGACTCACCGACGCTGGAAACGCTGGCCGCGGTCGACATCCTGCGCCGCCACGCGCCGGAACTGAAGGTGCGGGTCATCAATGTCGTAGACCTGATGACATTGCAGACCGACCGCGATCATCCGCAGGGCTTGAGCGATCGCGACTTCGACGTACTGTTCACAACAGACAAGCCGATTATCTTCGCGTTCCACGGCTACCCGTGGCTGATCCACCGGCTCACCTACAAGCGCACCAACCACCGCAACCTGCATGTGCGCGGTTACAAGGAAGAAGGCACCACGACGACGCCCTTCGACATGTGCGTGCTGAACGACATCGATCGCTTCCACCTGGTCAGCGATGTCATCGACCGCGTGCCGAAACTAGGCGCGCGGGCGGCCTACGCCAAGCAGACGATTCGCGACTGGCTGATCCGCCACAAGCAGTACATTCATGAGCACGGCGAAGACATGCCGGAGATCACCGGCTGGCGATGGGGCGGCGGCGAGATGGCGGCCGGCGAGGCGGGTTCTACGGAAGCGGATAACGTCTGAGCTTGCTACGTGATGGCCCCGGCGCCGACCGCGGCCAGGCACCGCGCTTCTATCAGTCGGCAACTGCAGCGCGTTGCAAGCTCGGCAGCCGAATCCACGTGGCCGCGAACCCCGACTGTGTCATCATCGACGATGAAATCCACGGCATGGACAAACCAGGCAACGCACAGGAGCAAGCTGATGTCGGCACGCGATCAATCTGTCTGGGCGGAGGCGCCGCGCCTGCCCGCGAGCCATTTCGTTTCCGGTCAGGTCTACACGGACCCGGACATCTACGCGGACGAAGTGAGCGAGATCTTCGGCAGGGTCTGGCGCTTCGCCTGTCACGAGAGCGAGCTGGCAGAAGTCTACGACTACCGGGTGTTCGATCACGCCGGACAGTCCCTGTTCGCGATCCGCGGCGCGGACGGTCGCATTCGCAGCTTCATCAATGTCTGCTCGCATCGCGGCGCACAGCTGCTGCACGAGCCCAGCGGCAACGCCAGCAAGATCACCTGTTTCTATCACCTGTGGACCTATGACGCGCAGGGCAAGTGCACCGGCATTCCGCGCCCGGCGGGTTACGAGGCAGCCGGGCTGCAGCGCGCAGACTTAGGCCTGCGGGAGATCCGCACCGAGACCAGGCTGGGCCTGGTGTTCATCAACCTGGACGACGATGCACCCGAACTCGACGAATTCATCGGCCCGGCATTGGATAACCTGACATCGGTGCTGGGCGGCGTACCGCTGGAAGTTTTCCACTACAACCGGGCGGTGCTGGATGCCAACTGGAAAGCCTGGCACGAGACCAACATGGACATCTACCACGAGAACATGCACGTGGTGCTGCGCAGGACGCAGATGAAGGCCATGCCCATGGAGGAACGGCGCCTGTCGGTGTTCGACCACGGCCACGCGGCGAGCGGCGAGCTCAAGGCGGACTACTCCGAATACGAAGGCTTCGCCGCGCGCGGCGACGATGTGCCGCCGCTGCCGGGCGTCAGCAGCACCGATTTCCGGTTCGTCGACCTGTTCCCCTCCACCGCGATCATTTCGCGCGGCACGGTAATTCGTATCGATACCGCAACGCCGCTGGCGCCGGGCAGGACGCTGCTGGAAATGCGCGGCCTGGGCATCAAGGGCGAGCCGGATGCGCATCGCCAGACCCGCATCACTCACCACAACCAGTACTGGGGACCTTTCGGCCGCAACGTGCCGGAAGACATGTTCGCCGCGGAAGCCTGCGAAGCGGGCTTTCGTCACGGTGCGGCGCGCTACCAGATCATTGCCCGGGACGAGAACCAGAGCGGCCAGGATGACGTGATTCTGCGCGCGTTCTACGCCGAATGGGGCCGGCGCCTTGGCCGCCAGCCCAGCGACCCGGTCGCTGCCCGGCCTGAATGAACAAGCTCTCGTTCGACGCCGAGCGCGTGCGGCAACTTATCGGCCGTGCCGGCCTGGCACTCGATGACGGCGACTATGACGGCTTTCTCGCCCTGTGTTCACCGGAATTCCAATATCGAATTCGCGTCTGGAGCCCCGAGCTGAACAAGGACATGACCTGGCTGGCGCACGACTACGATGGTCTCGCCCAGCTGGTCACCACGCTGCCGGAACACCTGACGCGGCCGGGCCGGCTGACCCGCCATGCGACCGTGGCCGCGGTGGACGCTTTGCCGGAAGCGCTGTCGGTCACCAGCGTATTTACCATCCATCACACCGACCTGGCAGGCCTTACGCGAACCCTGGCGACCGGACGCTACCTGGACCGGGTCATCGAACAGGATGGCGAACTGCGCCTGAAGTCACGGGACGTTCGGCTCGATACCCGGGACCTGGGCATCGGTTCTCATGCGCCCCTGTAGGGCCGCGCTGCTGGTCGCAGCTCTCGGAACCTGCCTGGCCGGACCGGCAGCGGCGGAACGGGCCCTGCTGTTCCTGAGCGAAGGCGTGCCGGCGAGTCTCGATGTCGACGGGGCAGCGGGCAACCACGACCCCAGCCAGACCGGTTTTCTCAACATCATCGAACCGCTGGTGGGCTACGTTGTCGACGGCGTGAACGAAGACGGGGTGCAGCTTTACGATTTCACCCGCTTCGCGCCCCGGCTCGCCGAGTCCTGGGACTACGATCCCGACACGCTCACCTGGACCTTCCGGCTGCGCCGCGGCGTCACCGGCTGCGACGGCGCCAGCTTCGATGCAGACGATGTGCTCTACAGCTTTGCGCGCGCCAAGTCGCTGTCCGGAGTGGCGCCGGTTGGCTGGTTTCTCGGCAATGTCGCATCCATTGACGGTTTCACCAAAGAATTGCTGGCGAATACACCGCAAGCGCGCGCTGCCCGAGAACTCGGCGACGAGATCCGCAAGCTCGACGACTACACGGTGGCGATCCGGCAGAGCGCGCCGAACAAACTGTTCCTGCCCGCGCTGACCATCTACGGACTGGGCATCTACGATAAGGAAACCATGCTGGCTCACGCCACGGCGGAAGACCCCTGGAGCCACGGCTATGCCGGCAGCGTCAATGCGCCCAGCTTCGGCCCCTGGTGCGTGGAGCGCTGGCGCAAGGAGGAGGTGTTCGCAGTCAGGGCGAACCCGGCCTATTACCGCGGCGCGCCCTACTTCGACCGCGTCATCATGCAGGCCATTCCGCAAAGCGCCAACCGGGTTGGGATACTGCGCACCGGAAAGGCGCAGTTCGTGGAAGGCCTGAGCCCGAAGGAGTATGCGTTCCTCGAGCAGGTCGCCGACATCAAGGTGTCCGGAGCCTACCTCAACGGCAGCCTGGTGCTGCTGGCAAACTGGCAGGCGCCGCCGCTGAACGATGCGCGGGTGCGTGAGGCACTGGCCTACGCGACGCCCTACGAGGAACTGGTCCGCAACGCCTACTTCGGCGCGGCAAGACAGTGGCACGGCCTGATTCCGTCGCAGTATCCGGGCTACGTGCGTCCGGCGGCGATCTACCGCTATGACCCGGAGCGCGCCGCGGCGTTGCTGGCACAAGCCGGCTACCCGGGCGGCAGTGGTCTGGAGCAGTTCGCGGAGTCGTTCCGGCTTTCCTATGCCATCGACCAGGAAAACACCCTGGGCCCGGTAGCCACGCAACTGCGGACAGCGCTGCGCCGGGTTGGTTTTCCGGTGCAGCTTGACCCGCTGCCGGCGGTGCAGCTGGCCGATCGGCAACTGGTGCAGAAAGATCTGCCTCTGTCACTGTACAACGGCCTGACGCCGATCGGCGTGGACGTCGCCTATGCCTTGCTGCTGTCGTTTATCACGCCGCCGGCCGGGCTGAATAACATGACCAACTTCTCCGACCCGGTGGTGGACGAGATGTTCGACAAGGCGCTGGTCGAGACCGATCCCGACCGGCGGCATGCGTATCTGGCTCAGGCGCAGGAGGTACTCGCCCGGCGACTCGCTTTTGTGCCCCTGGTCGAGTTCGAAGTCCGCTGGGCGACCGCGCCCGATCTCGAGGGCCTGACCCTGCACCCGACCCAGTCGGTGCCCTGGTATCCGCTGCGTCTGGCTCGGGGCGAGCAATGATGTGGCGCTACGTGCTGCTGCGTCTCGGCGTGGCTATCCTGCAGCTGGCAGCGCTGGCCGTGCTGGTGTTTTTCCTGATCCGGCTGCTGCCGGCCGACCCGGTCGCGCGGCTGGTTGGGCTGAATGCCAGTCCCGAGGCGTATGCCCAGTCCGAGCGCGCACTCGGCCTCGACCAGCCGCTGATCCAGCAGTTCGCGACTTACCTCGGCCTGTCCGGCACCGCACCCGGGCTGCTGCAGGGCGAACTGGGCCGCTCCTGGGTCACGGGTGAACCGGTCGCTGCCGAGCTCGGCAGGTCGCTGCCACTGACGATCGAAGTGGTCAGCCTGGCGCTGCTCTTGTCGTTGCTGATCGCGATCCCGGTAGGCCTGATCAGCGCGGCAAAACCCAAAGGCGCGGTAGACCGGGCGGCCTTCGTCTGGGGGCTGTTCGCCGGCGCCCAGCCGGATTACTGGTGGGGCCTGCTGTTCATTCTGCTGTTCGCGTTTACCCTCGGCATTGCACCCGCGCCACTGGGTCGTGTCGATCCGCTGCTGATCCCGCCGGACCCGATTACCGGTTTCATCCTTCTCGACAGCCTGATCCAGGGTCGTTTCGATGTCTTTGCGAGCGCACTGCAGTACCTGGCGCTGCCGGTGCTGACCATGGTGTTCACGGTGTCCGGCGCGATCGTAAAGATGGTTCGCCAGAACACCGCGCGTGCACTGCAGTCGGAGTACGTGCTGTATGCCCGTGCCTGCGGTTTGCCCGAGCGCCGCGTGGCGCGTTATGCGCTGCGTGCCGCACTCACACCTACGCTGACGCTGATCGGAATCTTCTTCAGCGTGCTGCTGTCGGCCGCGGTCACCGTCGAGCGGGTCTTTTCCCTGAACGGCGTCGGCCAGTACTCCGTGCGCTCGATCCTGGATTTCGACTATCCCGCTATCCAGGGCGCGGTCCTGGCAGTGGCCATGGTGGCGTTGCTGGTCTACCTGCTGATGGACATCGTGCACGCGCTGCTCGACCCGCGGCTGCGCAGCTAACGGCGCCTGCGGCACGACGGGGCAAACGTGAGCGGCAAACCGAACTTATTACCCAGGGCCACCGCCTATATCCGGGCACACGTACGCCATGACGGGCTGTTCCTGTTCGGCCTGCTGGTCGCCCTTACCGTGCTTTTCCTGGCCCTGTTCGGGGAACTGCTGGCACCCTACGATCCGCGGGAAGCCACGCCCGAAGTGGGCGTGCCGCCGCCCCCGCTCAAGCACTGGCCTCAGCTCGCCTATCAATCCCTGACCGGTCAACTCGAGACCCCGCCGCACTGGTTCGGCACCGACTTCTACGGGCTGGATGTCTTCTCGCGTGTGATCAGTGCGCCGCGCACCGATGTATCCATCGCCCTGGGCGGCGCGCTGGTATCGCTACTGCTCGGCAGCTTTCTCGGGCTGGTCGCCGGCTTTTACCGTAACTGGGCGACCGGGCTGCTGGTCCGGGCCTCGGACGTGCTGCAGGCCTTTCCGGTATTCATTACGGCCATGGTGCTGGTTGCGCTGTCGGGGCGGAACACCGGCAATATCGTGCTCGCCCTGTGCCTCGTCTATACGCCGATCTTCCTGCGCCTGACCCGGTCCGAAGTCCTCGGCCAGGCCCGCCACGGCTATGTGGAGGCAGCGCGCGCGGCCGGCGTGCGGCCCTGGATCATTGCCTGGCGGCACGTACTGCCCAACTCGATGGTGCCGGCATTCATCCAGCTCTCGGTGACCATCGGCTTCGCCATTATCCTGACTGCCGGGCTGAGCTTCGTCGGCGCGGGCGTCCAGCCACCGACGCCGGAGTGGGGCCTGATGATCTCCCAGGGCGCCGGCGACCTGAACTACGGCTGGTGGTGGCCGTCGGTCTTTCCGGGACTCGCCATCAGCATTACCGTGCTGGGTTTTGCCGCGCTCGGCCACGTACTCGAAGAGGCATTCCGGTGACCGTCCAGGACCCGGGCGGCAGCACGCACAATGAGTCCGCAGCTTTGCTGCTGGCCAGTGATCTGAGCGTTGCCTTTGAACATGACGAGGAAACCGTAAACGCCGTTACCGGATTCAATCTACAGATCAACTCTGGCGAGTTTGTCGGCTTGATGGGCGAGCCTGGCAGCGGCAAGTCGACCGCCGCGCTGGCACTCGCCGGGCTGACCCGAGGCACAGGCCGGATTCTCAGCGGCAGCGTCGACTTCCGCGGCGAAAACATTCTCGAGCTGCCGGAGGAACGCTGCCGCCAGATACGTGGCAGCGGGATTGCCCTGATCCCGCAGAACCCGCGGGCGGCGCTGCATCCGATGCTTACCGTCGGCGCGCAAATCATTAATGTCTACCGCACCCGGCATGCTGCTGAAAAGCACACAGCACGACGTGCCGCCGCCGAGTTACTGAATCGGCTGGGCATCAATGACCCCGAACGCCGTCTCGCAGCGCATCCGCACGAGCTCTCCACCGGCATGGCCCAACGGGCCGTCATCGCCATGGCGCTGACCGGCAATCCGCAACTGCTGATCGCCGACGAGCCGACGTCCGGCCTGGATGTCACGATTCAGGCACAGCTGCTGGATCAGCTCTGGGATACCGCGCGCGCGACAGGGTCCGCTGTATTGCTGGTGACACAGGATCTTGGAATCGTGGCCAACTACTGTGACCGGGTGGCCGTCATGCATGCCGGCAGCGTAGTCGAGACGCAGTCAGTGCAGGGGTTTTTCGCCCGGCCGGAGCATCCGTACAGCCGGAAAATACTCGACCTTCAGCGAGCCGATCCGGACGCGGTCGGGGCAGCGGCGCCGGCCCGGTCGGCCGAGATCGACCGTGGGCCCCCGTTGCTCCAGGTTCGGGATCTGTACAAGACGTTCCCGTTGAAACCCGCGAACAAGGTAATCCAGGCAGTCGACCATTTGTCGTTCGACCTGCGCAGCGGCGAG
>CBFCXA010000092.1:0-8573 GCA_965601985.1 uncultured Chromatiales bacterium
CTCGCGCGGTGCGACCGATGCGGTGCACGTAGTCCTCCGGCACGTTCGGTAATTCGAAGTTGACCACGTGTGGCAACTGGTCGATGTCCAGGCCACGCGCGGCGATATCGGTTGCCACGAGCACCCTGATCTGACCGTCCTTGAAGCCCTGCAGTGCCCGGGTCCGCGCGCCCTGGCTCTTGTTGCCGTGAATCGCCGCAGCGCTGAGTCCGTCGCTCTCGAGCTGGCGGCTCAGCCGGTTCGCGCCGTGCTTGGTGCGCGTAAACACCAGTACCTGCCGCCAGTTGTTCCGGCCGATCAGGTGCGACAGGAATTCGCGCTTGCGGGACTTGTCTAGCGGATACACCAGCTGTTCGACACGCTCGGCGGTCGCATTGCGGGGCGTGACCTGCACCCGCGCCGGTTCGTTCAGCAGCTGGTTGGCCAGATTGCGAATCTCATCGGCGAAAGTCGCCGAGAACAGCAGATTCTGGCGACCCTGCGGAAGCAGTTTCAGCAAGCGCCGGATGTCGCGGATAAAGCCCATATCGAGCATGCGGTCCGCCTCGTCCAGCACCAGGATTTCGATGCTCGACAGGTCTATCGTCTTCTGCGACGCGTGGTCGAGCAACCGGCCAGGCGTTGCGACGACGACGTCGGTACCCCGGCGAAGTTTCTCGATCTGTGGATTGATGCTGACGCCACCGAACAACACGGTGCAGCGTAAGGACAGGTGCTGACCGTACACGCGCACGCTCTCGGCAACCTGAGCGGCTAGTTCGCGCGTTGGTGTCAGCACCAGTGCGCGTGGGCTCGAGGCCCTGGCAGGTCGTTGTCCGCCGGCGAGAATCTGCAGCAAGGGCAGAGTGAACGCTGCGGTTTTGCCGGTGCCGGTCTGGGCGCCCGCAAGCAGGTCACGACCGGCAAGGATCAGGGGGATCGCCTCGCGCTGTACCGGCGTGGGCTCGCTGTAGCCCTGCGACTGCACGGCACGCAGCAGCTCGGCCTCGAGGCCGAGTGATTGAAAACTCATGTGTGGGGTAACTCCGCGATCGGCCCGTCCGGCGCATGCACCGGCACGGTCAGGGCAGGATCGCCTGTCTGTAATTGGCACCGGCCAGGCCGGCCGGGCAAGCGAACGCAGACCGAAGTGCGTTCAGGCGGGGCGACTATACCAGAATGCCGCATCGAACAACGGACCAATCCCTCTGTCGCGCCATCCGGGGCGATCCATTACCCTTCGCGCATGAAGTTTTGCAGCAACTGCGGCGAGTCCGTCGTCAACGAAATCCCCGCGGGCGATAACCGCCCGCGGTTCGTCTGCAGGCATTGCGATACGGTGCATTATCAGAACCCGCTGATGGTGGTCGGCTGCGTGCCGGAGTACCAGGGGCGCATCCTGCTCTGCAGGCGCTCCATCGAACCGCGCTACGGCAAGTGGACGCTCCCGGCAGGTTTCATGGAGCTCGGCGAGAGCCTGGCCGAGGCTGCAGCCCGCGAGACCTGGGAAGAAGCACTGGCGAAGGTCGAACTCGGCCCGTTGTTCGCGCTGGTAGACGTGGTTCACGCCAGGCAGGTGCACGCCTTTTTCGAAGCCACGCTACCGGAGCCGGATTTCGGTCCTGGCGAAGAGACGCTGGAAACGGAGCTGTACGCCCCCGACGACATTCCCTGGGACGAACTCGCGTTTCCCAGCGTGCGCATCGCGCTCGAGCAGTTTTTCGAAAACCGCCGGCTCGGGCGCAGCGAGCTGCGTCTGAGCGTCGCGCCACGGCTGCGCCTGGGCTAGCGGCAGGGCCGGGCCGGGTGGCGCTTTGCTTCAGCCGGACAATTGAATAAAGTACCGCGCTGCGTTGCGACCTGCCGCCCAGGGCCGGTCCGGAGGAATCAATGACATTCGTCGTCACGGAAAACTGCATCAAGTGCAAGTACATGGATTGCGTGGAAGTCTGCCCGGTGGACTGCTTCCACGAAGGCCCGAACATGCTGGTCATCGACCCGGAAGAGTGCATCGACTGCACGCTGTGCGAACCGGAATGCCCGGCCGAAGCGATCTATGCGGACGACGAGGTGCCCAAGGGCCAGGAGCACTTTCTCCAGCTCAATGAGGAGCTGTCGCAGGACTGGCCGGTCATTACAGAAGCCGGCACGCCGCCGGACGACGCCGACGAGTGGAAGGACAAGCCCGGCAAACTGGAAATGCTGGAGCGCTAGCCCAGGCCGGCCGGCCTGATTTTCTTCCAGCCTAGCCCTCTTCGAGGTAGGTGAGCAGTTCGTCTGCCGGCACATAGCCGGGGATGATTGTGCCGGTCTCGGTAATGATCGCCGGCGTGCCGCGGATCCCGAAACCCTGGCCCATCTGGTAATGCTGCTCGACCGGTGTCGTGCCGCAATCCTCCGAGTCGATCTTCTCGCCGGCTTTGGCGCGCGTCAGCGCCGAATTCCGGTCTTCTGCACACCAGACGTTATCGGCTTTGGTCCAGCTCTCGGTATTCGGACCACTGCGCGGGAAGAACATGTAGCGCACCCGGATACCGGCATCCACATAGTCCTCGATCTCGCGATGCAGCTTGCGGCAGTAACCGCAGTCGATGTCGGTAAACACGGTGATGGTGTGGTCGGCCTGCTCGGGTCCGAACACGATCATGCTGCTTTCGCCCACACCGTCTACCGCCGCGGCACGAGCCGAGGTGCGGCGCTCCTCGGTCAGGTTGGCGCGGGTCGCGACTTCGTAAATGTCACCCTGCAACAGGTACTGGCCGTCGGCGGTCACGTAGGCCAGCTGCGCGCCGAGGCGAACTTCGTACAGGCCGTCGATCGGCGACGGCGTCAGGCCGTCGATCGATATTTCGGGGAACTGGGTGGCGAGCCGGGAGCGAATCTCGGCCTCGGTCTCGTCAGCTGCAATGGCCGTCAGGCTGAGCATACAGCCAAGCAGCGCGAGGGAAGTGAGAAAACGCATCGTCACATAACGCATGGCGGGTATCCGTGTATCGTTCTTCGGTCTTGGACCGCCGCGGCTGCACGGGGTTCCACCGGCCGCGGGGCGCGCGATTCTAGCACGCGCCCTGCGTCAGTTCCGCGCGGCGTCTAGCCGCGCGGGTGATGCTGCGAATGCAGCTCCTTCATGCGTTCGCGGGCCACATGCGTATAGATCTGCGTAGTCGACAGGTCACTGTGGCCGAGCAGCATCTGCACCACCCGCAGGTCGGCGCCGTGGTTGAGCAAGTGCGTGGCGAAAGCGTGGCGCAGGGTGTGCGGGGACAGCTTGCCGCCGATCTCCGCCTTCTTGGCGTAACGCTTGATGATGTGCCAGAAAGCCTGGCGCGTCATCCGGTCACCCCGACGCGTCGGGAACAGGTAGTCGGTCTGCCGCTCGAGCAGGATCTCGGCCCGCGGACCGGCTATGAACTCGCGCAGCCAGCGCTGAGCTTCCTCGCCGATCGGGATCAGACGCTCGCGGTCGCCCTTGCCGCTGATGCGCAACACGCCCTGGTTCAGGTTGATCTCGCTCTGCTCAAGGTTGATCAGCTCGGATACGCGCAGACCGGTCGCGTACAGCAGTTCAAGCATGGTGCGGTCGCGATGGCCCAGCGGATCGCCGATTTCCGGCGCGTCCAGCAGCGATTCGACTTCGGCCTCGCTGAGAGTCTTGGGCAGCGAACGTCCGACCTTGGGCATGTCGATCTTCAGCGTCGGATCTTTGCCGATCACGCCTTCGCGCAGCAGATAGCGATAAAAGCGACGGAAACTGGACAGCTGGCGGGCGGTCGAGCGCGGCTTCGCGCCTTCGGTGGTCCGCCAGGCGATAAAGGCCAGCAGATCGGCGCGCGTCGCGTAAATCAGGCTTACGTCACGGCTGGCGAGCCAGCGCTGCAACGCGATCAGGTCGGCACGGTAGGCGCCCAGCGTATTCTGGGACAGGCCCCTTTCCATCCAGATGGCGTCGAGGAACTTATCGATGATCGCCTCGGGGGATTGCTTGCCGCCGGTGGCGGACAGCTTATTGGCAGATGCGCTTGACATTACTGAGTTCAAAACTCCCAAGCAATCCCGCACGCGGGATTGGACCTATTTCATGCGCGCGACGATAATTTCGGCTGTCGCCGACGCACGTCCTTGTGCTCCCCTTAGGACACCGCTTACTGCAGCGTCACAGCCGCGTCACTCAGCGGCCCTGCCTGAAAGTCAGTATGCGCGGGCCCCGGGACCGGAGCCGTGATGGGTTTCACAAAACATATCAAGGGATTACATAAACGATGCTGAACTTTGACGGGTTCCGCACCGCGCGCCGATGAACTGGCTGAAGCAAAGACTCTACGGTGTCTGGGCCGTCACGACCTTCGCCGCGGTCACATTACCGACACTGATTCTCATGCTGGTGACGCCCGGGCTGAGCCGCAGGCGCGCGCTGGCCCGGCGCGGCGCGGCGCTGATCTTCCGACTGTGGGGCGCCAACCTGCATACGCGGGGACTCGAGCGACTGCCGTCGGGGCCCTGCGTGCTGGTCGCGAACCACGCCAGCTATCTCGACGGCATCATCCTGACCGCGGTGCTGCCGCCGGACTACAGCTTCGTGATCAAGCGCGAAATGACGCGGGTACCTCTGGCGCATTTCCTGCTGCGGCGTCTGGACTCCCAGTTTCTCGAACGCCACGACGCCCGCGGCAGCGCCCGCGATACCCGGCGTATCCTGCGCCAGGCGAGTCGCCGGCAGCACCTGGCCTTTTTCCCGGAGGGCACGTTTCGCGAGCAACCCGGTCTGCGGCGTTTCCACAATGGTGCATTCGTGTCCGCTACGCGCGGCCGAGTGCCGCTGGTCCCGGCGGTCATCCACGGCAGCCGCCAGATTCTGCCGTCCGATCACTGGCTGCCCCGGCCCGGCCGACTGGCGGTCACTATTCTCGATCCCATCGAGCCACCCGAGCACCCGGAAGCGGTCGCCTGGCTGATTGCAAGCGCCCGGCAGCGCATCCTGGCCGAATTGCCGGAACCGGACCTGCATCCCCAATCTGTGAGCAAAAACTTGGCCTGAAGCGGCCGTCGGCGCATAATGCGCCGCACAAAAATCTACCCCCACCGGGATGCCCCGTAAAGGAGCAACTTGAACGCCGCAATAAAGCCCGACACCGTAATCGTTGCCGCTCGCCGAACGCCGATCGGCGCGTTCCAGGGGGCACTCGCCGCAGTGCCGGCGCCCGAACTCTCCGCCTTGGCCACGCGGGCCTGCCTCGAGGACACCGGCATCGACCCGGACACCGTTGACCAGGCCATTCTCGGCTGCGTGCTGCAGGCCGGCATCGGCCAGGCGCCGGCCCGCCAGGCTGCGCTGGCCGCAGGCCTGCCGGACTCGACCGGCGCGGTCACCGTGAACAAGGTCTGCGGCTCGGGCATCCAGGCCCTGATCCAGGCCAGCCAGGCCGTCCGCCTGGGCGAGGCCGGCATGATCCTGGCCGGCGGTATGGAGTCGATGAGCGGTGCGCCGTACCTGCTGCCGAAAGCCCGGTCGGGCTTCCGCATGGGACACCAGCAGGCGCTGGACCACATGTTCTACGACGGCCTGCAGAATCCCTACGACGGCGAAATGATGGGCCACTTCGGGGAGGCCACCGCGGCCCGCTTCGGCTTCAGCCGCGAAGCTCAGGACGAGTTCTCTGCGACCTCGGTCCGCCGCGCGCGGGCCGCTATCGAAAACGGCGCTTTCGATCAGGAAGTGGTGCCGGTGACAGTGCGCAATCGCCGGGGCGAGACCCTGGTCGAACAGGACGAAGAGCCCGGGCGAGCGAAGCTGGACGAGATTCCGCGCCTGCGGCCGGCCTTTTCCCGCGACGGCACGGTCACGGCCGCCAGCTCCTCATCGATTTCCGACGGTGCGGCATCGCTGCTGGTGACTACGGCCGATGAGGCCGAGCGGCGCGGCCTCGAGCCGCTGGCGCGCATCGCGGGCTTCAGCCAGCATTCCCAGGAACCGGAATGGTTCACCACCGCGCCGGTGCAGGCGATCAACAAGCTGCACGCGGCGCTCGGCTGGGACCCGGACCAGGTCGACCTGTATGAGATCAACGAGGCCTTCGCCTGCGTGACCATGGCCGCGATGCAGGAATGCGGTATCGATCACGACCGGACCAACGTGAATGGCGGTGCCTGTGCGCTCGGCCACCCGATTGGCGCGACCGGGGCAAGACTGGTGACGACCCTGATCCATGCACTGCGCAAGCGCGGTGGCAAACGCGGCATCGCCGCCTTGTGCATCGGCGGCGGCGAAGCGCTGAGCTGCGCGGTCGAGATTCCCTGAGCAGCCGCCGCGCTGCGCTCAGGCGCGCGGCAGCGTGACGCCGCGCTGGCCCTGGTACTTGCCGCCGCGATCCTTGTAGGAGGTTTCGCAGGCTTCGTCCGACTCGAAGAACAGCATCTGGGCGACGCCCTCATTGGCGTAGATCTTGGCCGGCAGCGGCGTGGTGTTGGAAAACTCCAGGGTTACATGCCCTTCCCACTCCGGCTCCAGCGGCGTGACGTTCACGATGATGCCGCAGCGCGCATAGGTCGATTTCCCCAGGCAAATCGTCAACACAGTACGCGGAATCCGGAAGTATTCGACGGTTCGCGCCAGCGCGAATGAATTCGGCGGAATGATGCAGACGTCGGCGTGCTTGTCGACGAAGCTGGTTTCGTCAAAGGCCTTGGGATCGACCACCGCCGAGTCGATATTGGTGAATACCTTGAAGTCGGCCGCGCAGCGCACGTCGTAGCCGTAGCTGGAAGTGCCGAACGACACGATGCGCCCGGCGCCGTTCTCGCGCACCTGCCCGGGCTCGAAAGGCTCGATCATGCCCTGCTCTTCGGCCATGCGCCGGATCCAGCGGTCAGACTTGATGCTCATTCGTGACGTGTTTAACAGTATCCGGGGGCGGTAAGGCGCGACATTCTACCCGAAGCAGGAAGGACCGCTGCGCCGTGCAGATGGCGTAACGGCAAAGGGCCGGAGTTGACGCCAGGGTGGCTGTCGCAATCCGGTCGCCGGTGGGCCATATGGCATACTCCGAGGGCTCTGAACGGACATCGGGCACCTTCTTTGACATAAAACGCCAGCCGTGCGGCGGACGCGTCCCACGGCCAACGGGTTGGCTTGCACAGCGCATGAAGTTCCTCGCGACAATGAAGGCGGAACGGTCTCTCGGGCAGCTGCTCGAAGAGACGGATATGCGCAGCGCGGGTGCCCGTAAGGCCGTAGATCTACTGAAAAAAGCCGGCCCGGGCGCGATCGAGCCGATGATCGAGGCACTGGGCGCGGCCGACAAGGACCAGGCGGCGGTGCTGGTCGAGGTCCTGGGCGAACACCTCAACGACAAGACCTTCCCGCAGTACGTCGAGGGCCTGACCCATACCAATCAGCGCTGCGTCGGCGGCGTTGCCCGCGCGCTGTGCGGCGCCAACAACTACAACGCGAAACAGCTGCTGGATCTGCTCGGCGAGGAGGGCATATCCAAACCGGCGGTGATCGAGGTCCTGCGCAGCAAGAAGTCCCGCCTGGGCATGCCCCAGCTACTGGGCAAAGCCTACGAGGTGGAGCCGCGCGAAAAAGCCGCCTTGTTCAAGATCATTGCCGAGATGGCCGGCGAAGAGCACGTACCCGACCTGATATCGCGCCTGACTGGCAAAGACATGGCCGTACGCATTCACCTGATGCAGGTACTGGCGAAGTTCGACCGCCCCGATGTCGCCAGCGCGCTGGAACAGCAGCTGCTCGACGGCAACAAGCTGATTCGCAAAACCGCCCTGTCGGCCCTGATGAACATGGGCGGCGAGCGCAACGTGAAGCTGCTGTGCTCGCTGCTGATGGACCCGGACCTGGAGGTACAGAGCAAAGCAGTCGATCTGCTGGTGCGCATGAAGCACCCGGACACCATGAAATACCTGGTGCCCGTGCTCAAGGACGAGAACGAGTACGCGCGTCGGTCGGCGGTGGAAGTGCTCAACGAGATCGCCGATCCGACCACGATTCGCCACCTGCTGAATGCCATCGAGGACGACGACTGGTGGGTACGCTCGCGCGCGTCGGACGCACTGGCAACCATCGGCGGCCCGAAGGTCATGGACGCGGTGCTGCACCTGATCCGCGACCAGAACGATAACATTCGACGCTCGGCGATCGAGATCCTCAACCAGACCAAGGACGAACGCGCAGTCGAACACCTGATCGCGGCTACCGGCGACAACGACTGGTGGGTGCGCGAGCGGGCAGCCGATGCGCTGGGCGAGATCGGCGATTCGCGCGCGCTCACCGCGCTGGTGGAGATGCTCGACGGCGACGTACGCTCGGTGCCCGCGGCGCTGCGAGCCATCGGCCGCCTGGGCAGCGAGAAGGTGCTGAGCACGCTGATGCCGCTGCTCGACAGCCAGGAGAAAGAAATTCGCGTCGAGGCAGTCAACGCGATCTCCAAGCTGGCCAGCGAGGGATCCGCCAACACCATCAAGGCCAAGCTGCAGCCGCTGATGACCGGCAGCGACGAGACCATTGCGCGGGTCGCGGCCGACGCGGTGGTGCGAATCGACAATCGCTTCTCCGCCACCATGAAGGAAGCGGATTACCTGGG
>CBFCXA010000093.1:0-8535 GCA_965601985.1 uncultured Chromatiales bacterium
CACGGCGACCAGGTAATTGTCGGTCAGCGCCGCCTGCGTCGCCTCCAACTGATCGCTGGCCCCGGAAATGTCCACGGAGATACCGGTCGGTATCTCGCCCGACTGGCGGAGATAGTCGACCACGTCCGCCCGCACCATGGCTACGCCGGTCTCGAGCGCGATGGTTTCCGGCGGAATGATGTTCAGCGTCACGGTCCGCTCGCCGTTGACCCGCCGGACCGTACTCACATCGACGACTTCCCGGATTTCCGCGATCGACGATAACGGCAGCACTGCGCCCGCGGGCGTGTAGATCGGCTGGTCACGGACACTGTCCAGTCGCGTCTCGATACCCTCGCGTCCGTAGAGAAAGATGTCGATCTTGTCATCGCCCTGGTAGAACTCGTCGACATAGGCTCCGTCGGTCAGCGCCGCGACCGCGTAACCGATGTCCTCGGCCGTCATGCCCAGCTCCGCGGCTCGCTCCCAGTTCGGTCGCACCTCGATCAACGGCTGGGCCAGCGCGAGTGACGGCGGCTGCGACTGGATGCGCGGGTTGTCGAATACCTGCTGCGCACGGCGATAGGCAGCCAGCGCCGCGGCATATACCGGCGAGAGTTCGGGCCCGGCGATGTCGAGGTTGATGCTGCGGGTGCCGCCGTCGTTGCTGGTGATGATCGAGCCGCGCGACACGAAGGCGCGCATGCCCGGGTAAGTCGCGAATTGCTCCGTGATCGCGCCGATCAGCGCATCGACATGGGCGGGATCCGGCGTTTCGATGATCACGCGCAGCACCTCGGCCTGGATGCGCATGTTGAAGTAGCTGAGCGGCGGCCACTTCGATTCGCCGTCCTCGAAGGCCTTCGGGTCGGCGTCGAGCTGCGGCGCCAGCAGCGCGCGGATCTCGCTGCCGATCTCCGCCATGGTTTCCAGGTTATAGCCGGGCGGCGCATTCAGGTTGGCGAATACCTTGGGCTCTTCGCCCTCGGGCAGGTATTCCGCCGGCGGTGTGAGCAGCACGATGATGGCCAGGCTGGTCAATACCGTGGTCGCAATCGTGCCGATGCGCCGTGCGCGGCTCGCCAGGCACCAGTCCACGCCGGACAGCAGCCGCTCCCGCAAGCCGCCGCGCGACGCATCTGCGCTTGTATCCGGTCGGGCGAAGTCCAGGCGGGCGCTGGCTGCCGGCACCAGGGTCATGGCGACCAGCATTGACGCCAGGATCGAGGCGGAAATCGCGATCGCCACGTCCGAGTACAGCTGACCCGCCTCCTCCTCGACGAACAGCACCGGCGCGAATACCAGGATCGTGGTCAGCGTCGAGGCCAGCACGGCCGGCCACACGGCCCGCACCCCGGCAACCGCCGACTGCAGGCGCTCCAGCCCGCGGCGTCGCTCCAGCTCGATACTCTCGATCACGACGATACTGTTGTCGAGCGTCATGCCGATCGCGAAAGCCACGCCAGCGAGCGAGATCACGTTGATGGTGCGGCCGGCGAGCAGCAGGCCGAGAAACGCGGCCACGGTACACAGCGGGATGCCCATGACGCCGACGATGGTTGCCGGCACCGAACGCAGGAACAGGAACATCACCAGCGTCGCAAAGACAGCGCCCAGCGCCAGGTTGAACCAGACGTTACGCACCGAATCCTGGACATAGCGCACGTCGTCCGTGACCAGCGCGAGATCCATACCGGCCGGATTGATCAGATCCCGGTTGATCCGCTGCACGGCACCGGCCATCGCCCGCTTGATATCGATCACGTTCGAACCGGTCTCACGGCGCACCGCGAGATTGATCACCGGGTCCTCGTTGGCGAAGCCGAGCGTGCGGACCTCGAGGTGGTCGAGCTCCACGTCGGCGACATCGGCCAGCAGGGTCAGGCTGTCGCCCTGTCTAGCGACGATCAGTTCGCCGAGCGCGGCAATATCCTCGAAGCGCCCGACCGTGCGCAGCAGGTAGCGGCGTTTGCCGCTCTCCACCTCGCCGCCCGAAACGTCCCGGTTGCGGCTGCGGATTGCGTCGCGCACGGCGGTGACCGTGAGTCCGCGGTCGGCCAGTCGCGCCGGATCCAGCAGCACGCGGATCTGGCGTTCCGCGCCGCCACCGATGTCGATGTCGGACACCCCGGGCACGCTGGACATGCGCGGGCGGACATTGTCGTCGACAAAGTCGCGCATCATGTCCATATCCAGCTGCCGCGGGTTGCCGGGCAGCGGCGCGATTCGATGGAACATGAACGCGTTGGCCGAAAATGAAGTCGCCGCGATCCTTGGTTCGTCCACATTGGCCGGATAGGAAGGCACCTGGTTCAGCGCGTTGTTGACCAGGATCAGCGTCTGGGTGATGTCCACGCCGAAGGGGAAATCCAGCTCGATGCGCGCCTGGCCGCGCCTGGCCGTCGCCTCGAGCCGCCGCAGATTTGGCACATTGCGGAGGTATTCCTCCTGCTCGATCAGGATTTCCTTCTCGATGTCCTGCGGCGTGGCGCCGGGCCACGAGGTAAGCACCGAGATCGTGCGCACCTCGAGGTCCGGAATCATCTGCACCGGGATGCGCACGGCAGCCAGCACCGCCAGCACCGCCACGATCAGCGCTGCCACGGTCACCAGGATGCCGTTGCGGACAATGGCCTCGAACAACTTACCGTTCTCCGTTCAGCGCACCGTGACTGCCTGGCCGGCCTGTAGCGCTTCATTGCCGCGCGTCACGACTTCGGCGCCAGCTGTGAGGCCCTGGCGAATCTCCACGAGGCCGTCGAACTCCAGGCCGGTCAGTACCGTGGCCTCCCTGACTCTGGCCGATCCATCCGCTCGCTCGACCGACCATACGGTCGTGCGGCCATCCGGGTAGCGCAGCAAGGCATCGCGCGGCACGACCACGCCACGCCGGCCCTGGTCCAGGGTCAGTCTGCCGCGCGCAGACATGCCCGGCGCGATGTCCGTTGCGGAATCGTTGCGGATCGTCGCGCGCACAAGGAAGGTGCGGGCCCGTGGATCACTCACCGGCACGATTGCCACGATGCTGCCGTCATGCAGGCGCTCGGGTCTGGCACCGAGACTGAGGCGGATCGGCGTCGTCTCGTCTATCTGCGCATAGATTTCCTGCGGCGCACGGAAGTCGAACAGCAGGCCTTCGGTCGCCACCAGTTCGAGCACCGGGTCGCCCGGCGCCACCCATTCACCCAGTTCGGTAAACCGCTGGCTGATCACGCCAGAAAACGGCGCGCGAATCGCGTGCCGTCGAACGATCGCCTGGCGCTGGCGGACGTCTGCGCCGGCGCTGTCCAGCGCCGCGGCCGCCATGTCCGCCGCCGCCCGCCTTGACTCGACCTCGGTCGCAGCGATGCTGTTGTCGCTGCGCAGACGTTCCGCCTCACCGAGGCGGCGCCGCGCATCGGCCAGCGCGCTGCGCGCCTCGGACTCGGCAGCGCGACTGCGCTCCAGGGCAAGGGCATCGAGTTCCGGGTCGAGCTGCAACAGCAGGTCGCCCGCCCCGACGCGAGAGCCGACGTCGACTTCCAGGCGCTGTACCAGCCCGCCGACCGCGGGTGACAGGGTCGCGGTACGCGGCGACGTGACGGTACCGGTCATGCGGACCGTCCGGACGACAGCCTGCTCCTGTGCCAGCGCCGTCGATACCGGGGTGGCAGGCAGCGCGGGGCCTAGCAGCAGCAGGCAGGACGCGGCGGCCGTAAGCTGAGCCCAACGCCTGACCGGCCTGCTACTGCGCCGGGCCATTGCTCAGCTGTCCCGGCAGGCAAAGGAGTAGAGACCGTGGCGCCGGTCTTTCAGATTCCGCACCGTGCCACTGTTGCGGGCCATGAACATCGATTCCAGCCGGAGATCCACGAAACCTGCCGTGCCGGTATTCGGAGGCGTGTCCGCGGCGCGCACGGACAGGCGCTTCTGCGATCTCGATGAATTCATTGACGGATCATGCCGAACTTGAATGCGCAGATCGAGCCAGGCCGGGAGGGACGACGCAGGACCGGGCATAGCCGCAAAGGCAGGCGGTATGAGTACGCGCGACTGACGCCGCACGGCCGCCACTGTAAACTCGGCCGAATAATGTACCTACCCGACGGTCCCCAACGCCCCGACCCGGACAAACTCGATGCGTTCTGGCGCGCAGCGTGCGAGAACCACCCCGAGCTTGCGCAGGGCCCCGGCTACCAGGTCCGCTGGATCGGCCTGGACGACGACAGCACCGAGCAGGTCATCGAGCTGATCGAGACCGGCGACAAGACCGGCACCTTCACCCTGCCCTGGATCATCGAGCGCACCGACC
The DNA here is from genome assembly GCA_965601985.1 of uncultured Chromatiales bacterium. Classification (GTDB taxonomy): domain Bacteria; phylum Pseudomonadota; class Gammaproteobacteria; order Steroidobacterales; genus J054. The sequence goes on from CBFCXA010000093.1 coordinate 4,271, forward strand.
AGCCGGAGCCGCAAGTCGGCGACCCGATCATCCTGATCGATTTCCGGGGCAAGCCGCGGCTGCTGGTGCGCCTGACCCGGGTCTACCAGGTGACATTTGGCGAAGTTACCGAGGACGATATCGCGATCGATGGCACGCCGGTTCGCACGCTGGAAGTCTGGAAGCCGCTGCATACGCAGTACTGGAACGCGCTGCTCGCGCCGTTCGACCTGAGCATCAGCGAGGACATGCCGGTGCTGGTCGAGCCGTTCGAGTTGCTCGAGCGACGAGCAAAGTGACCGACGAAGCCGAACGACGCGTCTCCAACTTCTACAACACCGTCGGCTGGTCGGAACAGGAAGGCGTTACCGAGGATGCGCGACGCTGGGAAGACCTGCGACCGGCGGCCGACAAGTACGTCCGCGACAGCCGCCTGCGAGTGCTGCGTCACATACCCGAGTCCGGCGATAAAATCCTGGACATGGCCTCGGGACCGATCCAGTACCCCGAGTACCTCGAGTATTCACGGAACTTCAACAAGCGCTACTGCGTGGACCTGTCGGCCGATGCGCTGGCGAAAGCCCGGGAGCGCATCGGCGGGCACGGTGAGTTCCTGTGCGGCAGCTTCTTCGACATCGAACTGCCGGAAGACTTTTTCGACTGCGCCGTGAGCCTGCACACCATCTACCACATGGACTCTGACAAGCAGGAAGAAGCGGTGCGCAAGCTGCTGCATGTGACGAAACCGGGCAAACCCGTGATCGTCGTATACAGCAACCCGAATGCCATTCCGCTGACCCTGAAAGCGCTGATCCCGTTCCGCAAGCAATTCAAGGCCTGGCGACGCAAACGCCGCGGCCAGGGCGACAAGATCTACTTCCAGCCGCACCCGGTGGACTGGTGGTACCGGTTCCGTGATGTCGCCGACGTACATATCTACCCGTGGCGATCATTCACATCGACCGACCAGAAGCGCTGGTTCCCGGACAACGGCTTCGGGAGCTGGATGTTCGACAAGCTGTTCCAGCTCGAAGAACGCTACCCGGACTTCTTCATCCGCCACTTTCGCTACCCGATGATCGTGCTGACGAAGGCCGCTGCCGGAGAATCCGGAACCGCCTGACGACAGGGCCCGGCGTATTCTGACGTTCCCGTAACACGCCGCTGCGGAAATCCCCTATGGAACGCTATCTGACGATAGCGAACCATCCTTTGAGGGGTCCACGCATGGCTGACAACAACATGATCACTATCGACGGCAACGAAGCCGTCGCGGCCGTCGCCCACCGCATTAACGAAGTGATTGCGATCTACCCGATCACGCCGTCGTCGGGCATGGGTGAGCTGGCCGACGCCTGGTCGGCCGCCGGGCGCGAGAACCTGTGGGGCACGGTGCCGCAGGTGCTCGAAATGCAGGCCGAGGGCGGTGCCGCGGGCGCGGTGCACGGTGCGCTGCAGCGCGGTGCGCTGGCGACCACCTTTACCGCGTCGCAGGGCCTGCTGCTGATGATCCCGAACATGTACAAGATTGCCGGCGAACTCACGCCGGCAGTCTTCCATGTCGCCGCGCGCTCGGTGGCGACGCATGCGCTGTCGATATTCTGCGATCACAGCGACGTGATGGCCTGCCGCGGCACCGGCTTCGCGATGCTGTCGGCTAATTCGGTGCAGGAAGCGCAGGACTTCGCGCTGATCGCGCAGGTGGCAAGCCTTGAGTCGCGGGTGCCGGCGCTGCACTTTTTCGACGGCTTCCGCACTTCGCACGAAGTGGCCAAGATCCACCCGCTGGCAGATGACGAAATCCGCGCGCTGATGCCGCTGGAGAAAGTGCGCGAACATCGCGCGCGGGCGCTGTCGCCGGATCGGCCAGTCGTTCGGGGCACGGCGCAGAACCCCGACGTGTTCTTCCAGGCGCGCGAGGCGATCAATCCCTATTACGACGCGATGCCGTCGATTGTCGCCACGGCCATGAACCGGTTTGCCGAGATCACCGGGCGAGGCTACGCGCCCTACGAGTACGCAGGCGCACCGGATGCCGACCGGGTCGTCGTGCTGATGGGCTCCGCGGCGGAAACGGCCGGGGAGACCATCGATCACCTCAACGCCCATGGCGAGAAAGTCGGCGTGCTTAAAGTCCGGCTGTTCCGGCCGCTGGCCGGCGAGATGCTGGTGCAGGCTCTGCCTCCCGGCGTACGCAGCATCGCGGTCCTGGATCGCTGCAAGGACCCGGGCGCCGACGGCGAACCCCTGTACAAAGACGTGCTGACCGCGATTGCCGAGCACCTGGGCAACGGTGGCGGCCACCTCGCCGGCATGCCGAAGGTGATCGGCGGCCGCTATGGCCTGTCGTCGAAGGAATTCACGCCGGGCATGGTCGCCGCGGTATTCGCCGAGCTGGCACAGGAGCGACCGCGAAATTCGTTCACCGTCGGAATCAACGACGACGTATCAGGTACCAGCCTCGACTGGGACGAAAGATTCCAGACCGACGCCGACCGCGCCTCGCGCCACGCGGTGTTCTTCGGCCTGGGCAGCGACGGTACGGTGAGCGCCAACCGCAACTCGATCAAGATCATCGGCGAATCGACGCCGCTCTTCGCCCAGGGCCACTTCGTATTCGACTCCAAGAAAGCCGGCGCCGTGACCGTGTCGCACCTGCGTTTCGGCGAGCAGCCGATCCGCTCGACCTACCTGGTGGGCGACGGGCAGGCGGAGTTCATCGGCTGTCACCAGGCGGCCTTCGTGCAGCGCCACGCGATGCTCGACAAGGCGAAAACCGGTGCGAGCTTCCTGCTGAATGCGCCATGGCCGCCAGATGAGGTCTGGGATCGGCTGCCAGCGACCATGCAGCAGCAGATCATCGACAAACATATCGATGTATGGGTCATCGACGCTTATGCACTGGCGCGGGCGCATGGCCTGGGCAAGCGCATCAACACGATCATGCAGACCTGCTTTTTTGCGCTCACCGATGTGCTGCCGCGTGACGAGGCGGTCGCGCAGATCAAGGCGTCGGTCGAGTCCAGCTATCGCAGGAAAGGCGGCACGATCATCGATGCGAACTTCGCCGCCATCGACGACGCGGTGGATCGGCTGCGGCGCGTGGAGACGCCGTCGTCCGTCACGTCAACGCTTACACTGCGCGAGTCGATACCGGCCGACGCGCCCGCGTTTCTTCGCGAGGTCACAGGCGAGATGCTCGACGGGCGCGGCGACGCAATCCCGGTGAGCAGGATGCCGGCCGACGGCACCTGGCCGGTCGGCAGCGCGGCGGTCGAGAAGCGCCGGCTGGCCCTGGAGATACCGGTCCTGGAGCCGGACCTGTGCATCGAGTGCGGCAAGTGCGTGTTCGTGTGCCCGCACAGCGTGATCCGCAGCAAGGTCTTCCGGCTGGACGACGTCGAGGGCATGCCCGCGTCTTTCCGTCACCTGCCGATCAAGGGCAAGGAATTCGACCCGGAGCTGTCGATTACCTACCAGGTTTCGCCCGAGGACTGCACCGGCTGCCAGCTCTGCGTCGAGGTCTGCCCGGCGCGCGACAAGAGCAAACTGAGCCGCAAAGCGCTGAACATGCATCCAATCGAGCCGCTGCTCGAGCAGGAGCAGACCAACTGGGCGTTCTTCGAATCGCTGCCGGACTACGACCGCGAAAAAATCCGCTGGACCACGATCAAGGGCTCGATGCTGGCCCGGCCGCTGTTCGAGTTCTCCGGGGCCTGCGTGGGCTGCGGCGAGACTCCTTATATACGCCTGGCCACGCAGCTGTTCGGCGACCGGATGATCATCGCCAATGCGACCGGCTGCTCGTCCATCTACGGCGGCAACCTGCCGACGACCCCCTACACGAAAGATGCAGACGGCCGCGGACCGGCCTGGTCGAACTCGCTGTTCGAGGACAACGCGGAATTCGGGCTCGGCATGCGCGTGGCACTGGACGAGCAGCGCCGGCAGGCAATCGAGCTGATGCAGCGGCTGCGCGAAGAGATCGGCTCCGAACTGGCGGACGCCATCATCGATGCGCCACAGAGCAGCGAGGCGGAGCTGCACGAACAGCGCGAACGCATCGCGCAATTAGAGGCCAGGCTTGCAGCCCTCGACAGCGAAGAGGCGAGGAACCTGGCCAGCCTCAGCGATGCGCTTACGCGCAAGAGCGTGTGGCTGATCGGCGGCGACGGCTGGGCCTACGACATCGGTTTCGGCGGGCTGGACCACGTGCTGGCCTCCGGTAAAGACGTCAACGTGCTGGTGCTCGACACCGAGGTCTACTCGAACACCGGCGGGCAGAT
>CBFCXA010000094.1:0-8425 GCA_965601985.1 uncultured Chromatiales bacterium
ACCTGGCCTCCAGTATCGGCGTGCCGACCGTGCTGATTTACAAGCGCTGGCGGCGGCATCCTCCCTGGCGGCATGGATGGGCACCGACCCGGGTGGTGTTTGCGCGGGGTTTGTCGGCCCGGAACTGGCAGCAGCGCGTGACGGTCGGCCGCGTCGCCGGTGGCTTCTTCTCCCTGATGGGTGGCCGCCGCCCGCCTGTTCAGGCGCCGGGGCTCTGAGACGGGCCGGCAATCGCTGATGTTGCAAGGCCGGGTGCTACGGTAACATCGCTCGCTGCTGCGTTGCCGGCCAGGGGGCCGCTGGGAACTCGCCATGACTAAACAGTCTTTTCCTCTTGTCGTCGAGGCCCGGCTGCCGGACGAGATCGCCCGCCTGCACGATTTGGCAAGCAACTTTTGGTTCAGCTGGCACCGGCTGACGCGCCAATTGTTCTTTAGCTTGGACGCGGACCTGTGGTGGCGAGTCGGCCGCAACCCCCGAGTGTTCCTTGCGCGTGTGGACCAGAACCGGCTGGATACTGCCGCGCAGAGCGAGACCTTTCTCGGCGCCTACCGCAAAGTGCTGGCGGAGTTTGACGGCTACCTCGAGCAGAGCCTCGACGGCTACCGTGCCGCGGGCATCGAACAGGATGACTTGATCGCTTACTTCTGCGCCGAGTACGGATACCACGAGAGTTTTCCGATCTACTCGGGTGGCCTCGGTATCCTTGCTGGGGACCACTGCAAGACGGCAAGCGATATGCGTCTGCCTTTTGTTGCAGTCGGACTCTTGTATCGGCGCGGATATTTCAACCAGTCGATCGACCGTCACGGCAACCAACATGCGAACTACGCCAATCTCGAGGCCGGCGAGGCGCCGGTGAGCCCTGCAAGAGACTCTGGCGGCAACGAGATCTATGTCAATTGTCGGGTGCAGGGTGCCGATGTTGCGGTAAAGGTCTGGGAAGCCGAGGTCGGCCGGATACCGGTGCTGTTGCTTGATACCGATATCGAGCAAAACCATGCAAAGGCGCGCGAGATTACCCGCGTACTCTACGACGGTGGCGAAGAACGGCGCATTCAGCAGGAGCTGATACTCGGCATCGGTGGCGTACGTGCGCTGCGTGCAACGGGTCGGGAGCCACGCGTGTGGCACGTCAACGAGGGTCATGCGGCGTTCCAGGCACTGGAACGCACCCGAGAACTGGTTAGTTCAGGACTCGGATTCACCGAGGCCCGCGAGGCAGTCGCGGCGAATACTGTGTTTACCACCCACACGCCGGTCGCAGCGGGCCATGACGTATTCCATCGCGACCTGCTGCTCAACTACTTCCGGGATTTTGCCGGCGAGCTGGGGCTCACCGAGGATGAGTTCCTGCGCCTGGGCGCCGACGGCGCTGCAGGTCAGGAGTTCAACATGACACAACTCGCTATCAACATGGCGCGTGCAGTCAATGGCGTAAGCCGGATTCACGGCACGGTGTCGGCCGAGATCTGTGCAGCCGCGTGGCCTGAAGTACCGCCGGCGGAAAACCCGGTAGGCTTCGTCACTAACGGCGTTCACGTGCCGACCTTCATCGAGCAGGAGTGGACGGACCTGTTCGAACAGCAGATCGGGGCCGGCTGGGCGGGTCAGCTTACCAGTGGCGACCTTGCCCAGCGTGTCGAGGAGATACCGGACGGCCGCTACTGGTACGCCCACCAGCGCGTCAAGTGCAACATGCTGATCGCACTGCGCGATCGCCTGATGCGCCAGTATGTGCGCAACAATGTCAGCGATGCGCACGTGAAGCGCCTGCTGAAATTCCTGAACCCGGACGATCCAGAGGTGCTCACTATCGGTTTCGCCCGCCGCTTCGCGACCTACAAACGGGCCACGCTGCTGTTCCGTGACCTGGGCTGGCTGAAGCAGATCGTCGATACCGACACCCGACCCGTGGTGTTCCTGTTTGCCGGCAAGGCACACCCGGCAGACAAGCCCGGGCAGGATATGCTGCGTGAAGTACACAGGATATCCAATGAACCCGGCTTCGTCGGCAAGATCCTGCTGGTCGAGGGCTACGATATGGGTCTCGGACGCCTGTTGACTGCCGGTGTAGACATCTGGTTGAACACGCCGATCGCCCCGTTGGAGGCCAGCGGCACTTCGGGCATGAAGGCCGCGATAAACGGCACGGTCAACCTCAGCGTGCTCGACGGCTGGTGGGCCGAGGCTTTCGACGGGACCAACGGCTGGGGCATTCCGCCCTCGGTAGCCGAAGATCCGGCCGAGCGCGACGCGGAGGACGCGCAGACGTTCTACGAGACGCTGCAGGACGAGGTGATTCCGCTTTACTACGATCGCGCCAGCAGGAGCGGTATTTCCGAAGGCTGGGTTGCGCGATCGAAACGCTCGATGGTGACGGTGCTTCCGCACTTCAACAGCCGCCGGGTTTTGCACGACTATCTGGTCGGCTACTACGGCCCTGCAGCCGGTCACGGCGCCAGGCTCGCGGCGGACGACTATCGTCTGGCCCGCGATTTGTCGGCCTGGAAGGAGAGAGTGCATAGCGCCTGGCCAGGCATCCAAATCCATTTGCTCGGCAGTCCTGGCGGGTCGCTGCTGGCCGGTGAGACCTTGCGGGTCGGCGTGTCGGTCGACCTGGCCGGGCTCGAGCCCGAGGACGTCCGCGTCGAGTGCGTCGTGCATCGCGTGATGTGCTCCGAGGTCATGGTGCCCTTACAGCGTTTCGCCAGTCACGGCCCGTTCGGCGACGGCGTCCGCGAGCTCGACGGAGAGCCGGTCTACGTGGCACCGTTCGAGCCGGCAGCGGAACCCGCGGCCGACGGCCGCTACGAATATCACCTCTCGTTTACCTCACCCTGGAGCGGCGCCATGCGCTACGAGATTCGGGCAGTACCGCAGCATCCTGCCCTGCTGCATCCGTACGAAACCGGCCTGATGCGCTGGCTCTGAGCTCGCTGCGCACGCCCGATGTTCAGCGTATCGCCCGGCACCCGTTACCCGACCGGAGCCAGCGCGCGCAACGATGGTATTAATTTTTCGATCTTCAGCCGGCATGCGACCCGCGTATGGCTGACTCTCTACGCCGGCCCGCGCGAGCAGACGCCTCTGCAGGTGATCGAGCTGGATCCGGTCGAGAATCGCACGTTCTTCTTCTGGCACGTGTTCGTCGAGGCAGCTCGCCCGGGCCTGTACTACACCTGGCGTGCCGACGGACCCGCGAACACTCGAGAGTCGGGCTGCAGCTTCGATGCACGCCGCGAGTTGCTCGACCCCTGGGCGCGGGCGGTCGATGCCAGCCTCTGGTCGCGGGCCCGGGCGGCGGTGGACGCAAGCGCGCCGGGCATCCGCGGCCGCGTGCTGCCGGCGGACGGTTACGACTGGCAAGGCGACTCGCTAGTGGCCGGCGAGCTGGCCGACGCGGTGATTTACGAACTGCATGTCGGCGGCTTCACACGCGGCGCCCGCGTCGATCATCCCGGCAGTTTCGCCGCTCTCATCGACCAGATTCCGTATCTCCAAGCGCTCGGCGTTACGCACGTCGAACTGCTGCCGGTCATGGCCTTCGATGAACAGGACGTACCGGCCGGGGTAGCCGCGCGCGGCTTGAGCAACTTCTGGGGCTATAGCACCTACGGCTTCTACGCGCCGCATCCGGGCTACGCGGTCACCGATGATCCGCGCCGGGAATTCCGCGATATGGTGCGCGCGCTCCACGAGTCGGGCATCGGCGTGATCATGGATGTGGTCTTCAATCACACGGCCGAGGGCGGCGAGGGCGGCCCGGTGATCAACTTCAAGGGCCTGGGCAACGAGTTCTTCTATCACCTGGACCCGGCTGACCGTCGTCGCTACCGTGACTACACGGGCACCGGCAATACGGTGAACTGTAATCACCCGCTGGTCGCCCGGTTCATCATCGATTGTCTCGAATACTGGGCCCGCGACATGCACGTGGACGGTTTTCGGCTGGACCTCGCCAGCGTGCTGGCGCGTGGCGAGGACGGCCAGCCGATGGAACATCCGCCGGTGCTCTGGGCCGCAGAGTTCTCGACTGCGCTCGCCGGCCACCAACTCATTGCCGAAGCCTGGGACGCGGCCGGCATGTACCAGGTTGGAGAGTTCCCGGGCTTTCGTTGGTCGGAATGGAACGGCGACTACCGTGACACGGTGCGTCGCGCGGTACGGGCCGAGCACGGCCTGCGCGGTCGCCTTGCATCACGGATCGCCGGCAGCAGCGACCTGTACCGGGATGACGGGCGGCTGCCGACCAACAGCATCAATTTCGTCACCTGCCACGACGGCTTCACGCTCGCGGATCTCGTGAGTTACGCGCACAAGCACAATATGGCCAACGGCGAAGACAATCGCGACGGCAGCGACCACGACTTCAGCTGGAACTGTGGCGAGGAGGGGCCCACCGACGATCCCGACATCCAGCGTCTGCGCGCGCAGCAGCAGCGCAACTTTCTCGCCGTGCTCCTGGTTAGCCAGGGCGTGCCGATGCTGTTGGCCGGCGACGAGTGCGGCCGCAGCCAGCGGGGCAATAACAACGCGTGGTGCCAGGACAATCCGATAGGCTGGTTCGACTGGACCGAGCCCGATGGCCATGCGGACCTGCTGCGCTTTACCCGCGGGATGATCGCACTGCGTGCGCGGCACCCGGCCCTGCGCCGACGGCGCTTTCTGACCGGCAAGTCCTCCGATGGAAATCCGCCCGACATCGCCTGGTTCGACGAAAACGGCGATCCGCCGGACTGGCAGGCAGATGAAGCCTGCCGACTCGCCTTTCGGCTGGCCGGTGTGGACGAGGACGAACCCGACCTGTTTATCGCGATGAATTTCAGTCCGGAATCGGCCAGTTTCAAGCTGCCCGACGGCCGCTGGCGGCCGATCGTGCGTACCGACCGCGCTTCACCCGCCGACATTCGCAAGCCGCGGAAGAAGAAGCGTCTGCGGGGAAGCAGTACCAAACTGCGCGGCCACTCGCTGCTGATTGCCGAGCAGATCGACCGGCGCTGACCGGCCGGTCCGGTCAGTCCGGGATACGCGCCAGCACCACGCCGGCGAGCGGCGGCAGGTCCACTGACACGGAGGCGGGCTGGTCCATCCACGCCACCGCCTCTGCCTGCAAGCTGCTGTTGTCGAACTGGCCGGTGCCTCCGTACACGTCACGATCGGAGTTGAGCACTTCCTGGTACTGGCCGGTTTGCGGCGCACCGATCCGGTAGTCGGGCCGGGGCACCGGGGTGAAGTTCAGCGCGACGATCACGGTCTCGCCGCCGCCAATGCGCAGGAAGGTCAGCACCGAGTTGTCCGAATCGTCCCAGCGCAGCCAGCGAAAGCCGTCGCCGTGAAAGTCGGTGTGGTGCAGGGCCGGACGGGCGCGGTATACCGCGTTGAGGTCGGCGATAAGTCGATACACGCCGCGGTGCGCCGGTTCGTCCAGCAGCTGCCAGCCGAGCTGGCCCTGGTGCTGCCATTCCCAGGGTTGCGCGAGTTCCTGGCCCATGAACAGCAGCTTCTTGCCCGGGTAGGCCCACTGGAACAGGAACAGCAGGCGCAGGTTGGCGAAGCGCTGCCAGTCGTCGCCGGGCATCTTGCCCAGCAGCGAACCCTTGCCGTGCACGACCTCGTCGTGCGACAGGGGCAGGATAAAATTCTCCGAGAACGCATACACCGGGCCGAAACTCAGCCGGTCGTGGTGATAGCGCCGGTGCACCGGGTCTTCGCTGAGGTAGGCGAGCGTGTCGTGCATCCAGCCCATGTTCCACTTGAGGCTGAAACCGAGGCCGCCGACGTAGGTCGGCTGCGTCACGCCGGGCCACGCGGTGGACTCTTCGGCGAAGGTCAGGCTGCCGGGCGCATCGCGATGGGTGGTCTCGTTGAGCTGCTTGAGAAAGTCGATCGCCTCGAGATTCTCGTTGCCGCCGTAGATGTTCGGCGTCCACTCACCGTCCTCGCGCGAGTAATCCAGGTAGAGCATCGATGCCACCGCGTCGACCCGCAGCCCGTCGCAGTGAAACTCTTCGAGCCAGTACAGCGCGCTCGAGATCAGGAAGCTGCGCACCTCGTTGCGCGAATAATTGAACACCAGTGTGCCCCAGTCCGGGTGGCTGCCCTTGCGCGGATCGGCGTACTCGAACAGCGCCGAGCCGTCGAAACGGGCCAGCCCGTGCGCGTCGGTCGGGAAATGCCCGGGCACCCAGTCGAGAATCACGCCGATGCCGGCCTGGTGCATCTTGTCGACGAAACACCGCAGGTCGTCCGGTGTGCCATAGCGGCGGGTAGGCGCAAAGTAGCCGGTGGGCTGATAGCCCCAGGATTCGTCCAGCGGGTATTCGGTCAGCGGCATCAGCTCGACGTGTGTGAAGCCGAGTTCCTGGACGTACGGAATCAGTGCGTCGGCCAGGTCTGCGTAGTTCAGCGGGTAGCCGGCCGCATCGCGCCGCCAGGAACCCGCGTGCAGCTCGTAAACGGACATCGGTGCCTCGAGCCACTTGTGTTCGGCGCGCTCGCGCATCCACGCGTCGTCCTGCCAGACATGCACCGAAGGTGCGGCGACGACGCTGGCCGTGGCCGGGCGCAGTTCGCCGGCGCGTGCGAAGGGGTCGGACTTCAGCAGCAGCGCGTCGCTCGCTCCATGCCGTATCTCGAACTTGTAGAAGGTCCCCGCACCCACGCCCGGCAGGAAGATTTCCCAGACACCGGAGCTGCCGCGAACCCGCAGCGGGTGATGGCGGCCGTCCCAGCGATTGAACTCGCCGACCACGCTTACCCGCTCGGCCTCCGGTGCCCAGACCGCGAAGAGCGTACCGTCGACGCCGTCGACGCAGGCCGGGTGCGCGCCGAGGAATTGCTGGGCGCGCGTGTGCTCGCCGCGGTTCCAGGCCTGCAGGTCGTCGTCGCGAAGCTGAGGCGGAAAGCAGTAGGGATCCCAGAACAGGGCGTCGCTGCCGTCGTTGCGGCGCAGGCGCAGCTGGTAGCGGTCCGGCACCGCAGAATCGTTGGTGGTCAGCGCAAACAGGTCGGTCTGGCCGATCCGTTCCAGCGGCGCGCCGGTGGCCAGCTCCAGCGCCACGACGTCCGGGCAGAAAGCTCGCACGGTGACCCTGCCGCGGCCCGCGGGGTGGCGGCCGAGCACCGAAAAGGGATCGTGATGGCGCCCGTCCAGCAGGCGCTGCAGATCCTCGTCGAGCGAGACCGGCTCCGCTATCGGGGGTCTCCTAGGTACCAAGGGGCTCTCGCGCCGCTGGTTGCGGCGGCCGGCTTCGGCTAGGCTTTGGCAAAACAGTGGTTCTCATAACTCTAACTATAGTCGCTGAGGGCACCAATACCCCATGCTTACCCGCAAGTCCGGCCGTTTCGTCAGTGCGCTCACCCGATCGACCATGTGCGTGATAATGGCCGGCGGCCGCGGGGAGCGGCTGCGCGATCTGACGGCGAGTCGCGCGAAACCGGCCACGCCCTTCGGCGGTAAGTACCGGATCATCGATTTCTCTTTGTCGAACTGTGTGAATTCAGGCATTCGTCAGATCCTGGTGTTGACGCAATACAAGGCACATGCGCTTATCCAGCATCTGCGGCGCGGCTGGGGCTTTCTGCGCGGTGAATTCGGTGAGTTCATCGAGATTGTGCCCGCACAACAGCAGCTGGGCGAGTTGTGGTATCGCGGCACGGCCGATGCGGTGTACCAGAACCTGGACATCATCAATGAGTCCGACGCGGAACGAATCCTGGTGCTGGCCGGCGATCATGTCTACAAGATGGACTATGGTCCGATGATCGCGTTTCACGAACAAAACGATGCCGACCTGACTGTCGGCGTGGTACAGGTGGCGCTGAAGGAGGCGAGTGCTTTCGGCGTGATGACGGTGGACGAAGACCGGCGTATCGTCCGCTTCGACGAAAAGCCTGCCAAGCCCAAGCCAATGCCCGGCCGCGACGACGTGGCGCTGGTGTCCATGGGCATTTACGTATTCAATCGTGAATTTCTCGAGGCGCAATTGCTGGCGGATGCGGGCGACGACAGCTCGCAGCATGACTTCGGCAAGAACATCATCCCGGCGAGCATCGAGACCGCGCAGGTATTTGCCTATCCGTTTGAGGACGTGGAGACCAAGGCGCAGGCGTACTGGCGTGATGTCGGCACGGTCGATGCTTTTTACGAGGCGAATCTCGAGCTGGTGCACGTGCGCCCCGAGTTGAACCTGTACGACGAGGAATGGCCGATCTGGACCTACCAGGAACAGGTGCCCAGCGCCAAGTTCGTACTCGACGACGAAGGTCGGCGTGGCGTCGCGATCAACTCGATGGTTGCCGGCGGATCCATCGTTTCCGGGGCGACGGTTCGGGAGTCTCTGCTGTTCATCAACGTGGTCGTGGGTGAGCGCAGCGAAATCATGCGTTCGGTTCTCCTCCCCGGGGTGTGGATCGGCAGCGG
>CBFCXA010000095.1:0-8371 GCA_965601985.1 uncultured Chromatiales bacterium
GTCTGCTGGAGCCGATGATCATGGCGATTCTCGGCGTGCTGGTTGGCGGCCTGGTCGTGGCCATGTACCTGCCCATTTTCAAGATGGGCTCGGTCGTCTGATCAACCCCAAAATCTTCCTGATCGCGCCGTGGCTGTTCATCGGCCTGGCGACGCTCGTCGGTCTGGTGATCGGCAGCTTCCTGAATGTGGTGATCTACCGGCTGCCGATCATGCTGCAGCGTGAATGGCGAAATCAGAGCCGCGAGCTGTTGACCGCCGAAGGCCTCGAGTTACCGGCACCGGCCGAAGAAGCAGCCTTCAACCTCGTCGCGCCCCGGTCCTGCTGCCCGGACTGCAATACGCCGATTAAGGCCTGGCAGAACATTCCGCTGCTGAGCTTCGCGATGCTGCGCGGCCGATGCGCCGCCTGCGGCAAAAAGATTTCCTGGCGCTACCCGATCGTCGAACTGCTCACCGGGCTGCTGTCCGGGCTGGTCGCCTGGTATTTCGGCTTCGGCGTACAGGCCCTCGGGGCATTGCTGCTTACCTGGGCGCTGATTGCGCTTACGCTGATCGACCTCGACACCCAGCTGCTGCCCGACGTCATCACCTTGCCGCTGCTGTGGCTGGGCGTCGGCTTCGCGCTGGTCTACCCGGCGCCCGAAGGTTTCACCACGCTGACGGAATCGGTGATCGGCGCAATCGCCGGCTACCTGAGCCTGTGGAGCGTGTATCACCTGTTCAAGCTGATGACCGGCAAGGAAGGAATGGGCTACGGCGACTTCAAGCTACTTGGCGCGCTCGGTGCCTGGCTGGGCTGGAAGATGCTGTTTCCGATCATCCTGCTGTCGGCTCTGGTCGGGGCCATCACCGGCATCGGAATGATCCTGCTGCGCGGCCGCGACCGTCAGTTGCCGATTCCGTTCGGGCCGTTCCTCGCTGCTGCCGGGTTCATCGCCTTGCTGTGGGGACCGCAGCTGGTCTCGCGCTATCTCGAGGTTTCCGGCCTGTAGCGATGAGCCCGACGCGTGATCCGGCCGGCTTCCGCGTCGGGCTCACCGGCGGCATCGCCAGCGGCAAGAGCCTGGTCGCCGATGAATTCGCGGCCCTCGGTGTGCCGGTCATCGATACCGACATCGTGGCCCGGCAAGTCGTCGAGCCGGGCGAGCCGGCGCTGGCGCAGATCGCCGAGCGCTTCGGCTCGGACGTGCTCACAGCCGACGGCCGTCTCGACCGGCGGCGCCTGCGCGACCACGTGTTCGCGGACGCGGCAGAGCGCAAGGCCCTGGAAGCCATCCTGCACCCGGTGATTCGCGAGCGCAGCCTGGCCGCTGCGGCGGACGCGGACGGCCCCTACCAGCTGCTGGTCGTGCCACTGCTCATCGAGACGGACTTTCGCCGCCTGGTCGACCGGATCCTGGTCGTCGACTGCCCGGAATCACTCCAGCTGGAACGGCTTCTCGCGCGGGATGGCGAAGACCCGCAGCAGGCCAGGCGCATGATGGACGCGCAGATTCCGCGCGCGAATCGCCTCGCGGCGGCCGACGACGTGATCGACAACAGCTCCAGCCGCGCAGCCACGCGGCGCCAGGTGGCTGCGCTGCACACACGCTACCTGGAGCTGGCCAGGGCCGGCAGCTGACCGGCGGCCGGTCATTGCGGCATCGGGTCGGGCTGACGCAGAATAGCCATATGTCCTGGACCCAGCTTTACGAGCCGCCGGGCACGTGACTCCAGTCGCCGAGCCGTCGCTCCAAGCTGCTGGTCAGCCTTCCGGCATGGTCTACGAGCAACCGCTGAACGAGCGCTTGCGCACTTTCCTGCGCCTGGAATTCCTGTACCGCCAGCTGCGTTACCACCTCGAACAGCCGTCACCCTGGGACAGCCGCGCTGCGATAACCAGCATGCTGGACATCGTGGCGATCCTTACGCGCGGCGATGTGCGCAGTGACGTACTCAAGGAGCTGGAGCGCCAGCTCGCGGTATACGATCAACTGCAGAACCGCCCGCAGGTCGATAACCGGCGGCTGGAGAGCATCCTGCGCAATCTGCGCAAGCATCGCCAGGAACTGGCCCAGGTCGCCCCGCAATACCTGATGCTGTTGCGCGAGAACGAGTTCCTGAACTCGATCAAGCACCGCAGCGCCATTCCCGGCGGCACCTGTGAGTTCGATCTGCCGGACTACACGCACTGGCTGCGCCAGCCGGTCGAGCGACGCAAGGCCGACGTGGAGCACTGGCTGGGTGGGCTGCAACCGCTGTGCGAAAGCCTGGCGGAGTTGCTCTGGCTGATGCGTGCCGGCAGCTCCGGCGACACCCAGGTCGCCCCGGGCGGCGTGTTTCAGTACAGCCTCGGGCGCGACACGCACTACAACCTGCTGCGCGTGGTTCTGCCCGGTCGAGCGGGCATCTATCCCGAAATCAGTGCCAGCCAGCACCGACTGTCGGTGCGTTTCATGCAGTGGTCGGACGTCGCGACCCGGGCGGTGCAGGTCGACGAGGACGTCAGCTTCGAGCTGCAGCTCTGCTGAGCTTCAGCGCGTCGACGATCGGCTCGTCGGCCGGTAACAGACCACTTTCCAGCAACTCATCGGGCGCCACCCAGCGCAACGGCTGGCCCTCCCGACCTTCCGGCTCGCCGATATAACGCAGCACGCGGAATACCCGCAGTACCACGTCGCGTTCCGGGTAACTGTGCCGGTAGCCGATCAGGGGTCGGGCCTCGACCACCTCGATGCCGAGTTCTTCTTCAAGCTCGCGATCCAGCGCGGCCCGCGCCGTCTCACCGGCCGCGATCTTGCCGCCGGGAAACTCCCACAAGCCCCCGGCGTGCTTGTCCTCAGGACGCCGGGCGATCAGCACTCTGCCATCGTCGGCTTCGAGTACACCCGCGGCGACGGTAATTTCCGGACGCACCCGCTGCGACCTAACTGATCCGGCCGTGACAATGCTTGTACTTCTTGCCCGAGCCGCAGGGACAGGACTCGTTACGGCCGACCTTGCGCTCGCCCCGAACGAACGGTGTCGCCGGTTCACCCTGGCCGGCCGGCGGCAGGGGCGGAGGTGGCGCGGCGCCGGGGCCGGGGCCGGCCATCGCCGGCGCAGGGGCGGGTGCAACGCCACTCGCGATGGCCGAAGGTGCGTCGGCATGCCGGGCCTCGATTTTCCCGGCCGCCGGGCGCTCGTCCACCGCCTGAACGTCGGCCTGGCTCTGCAGCTGCGCACGCGACAGGATGCTGACCGCGCCGTGCTTCACCTGGTCGAGCATGGCGCTGAACATGTCGAAGGCCTCGCGCTTGTACTCCTGCTTCGGGTTTTTCTGTGCATAACCCCGCAGGTGAATACCCTGGCGCAGATAGTCGAGCCCGGCCAGATGTTCCTTCCAGTGCATGTCCAGCTGGTTGAGCATCACGACCTTTTCGAACTGGCGCATGATGTCGGGCCCGATATCCTCGACCTTCTGTTCGTAGCGTCGTTCTACTTCTCCGGCGATTTGCTGGTTGAGCGTCTCCAGATCGGTGGCCGGCTCCTTCTCGACCAGCCCCTGCAGATCCAGTTCCACGCCAAAATCCATGCGCAGCGACTGCTCGAGACCATGCAGGTCCCAATCCTCCGCCGGAAGCTCGGCATCGATGTGCTCGGCTACCGTGTCCGACAGAACCTCTTCGCGAATCCCGGAGATCGCATCGCCGATGTCTTCAGAGGCCATCAGCTCGTTGCGCTGCTGGTAGATCACCCGTCGCTGGTCGTTCGCTACGTCGTCATACTCGAGCAGGGCCTTGCGCATGTCGAAGTTGTGCGCCTCGACCTTGCGCTGAGCCCGCTCGATCTGACGGGTCAGCAGCGGACTCTCGATGGCCTCGCCCTCGCGCATGCCGACCCGGGTCAGCAGGTTCTTGGTGCGCTCCGGGTCGCCGAAGATGCGCATCAGGTTGTCTTCCATCGACAGGTAGAAGCGGCTGGATCCGGGATCACCCTGACGGCCGGCACGGCCGCGCAGCTGGTTGTCGATGCGCCGGGACTCGTGGCGCTCGGTACCGATGATGCGCAGACCGCCGGCGTCGAGCACCTGCTGGTGGCGCTGATCCCAGTCTCTGCGCAACTCATCGCGGGCCGCGTCGTCGGCGTCCTCGCCCAGCGCCAGCAGTTCGGCTTCCAGCTTACCGCCCAGCACGATGTCGGTGCCGCGGCCGGCCATGTTGGTCGCGATGGTCACGCTGCCCGGGCGCCCGGCCTCTTCCACGATCTGCGCTTCGCGTTCGTGCTGCTTCGCATTGAGCACCTCGTGCCTGACGCCGGCCTTCTTCAGCACCCCGGACAGATACTCGGAGGTCTCGATCGACGTGGTGCCGACCAGCACCGGCTGCTGCCGTTCCTTGCAGTCCTTGATGTCCTCGATGATGGCGTCGAACTTGTCTTTCTGGTTCAGGTAGACCAGGTCCGGCTGATCGTCGCGGATCATGTCCTTGTGCGTCGGAATGACCACGACTTCGAGCCCGTAGATCTGCTGGAACTCGAAGGCCTCGGTATCCGCCGTGCCGGTCATGCCGGACAGCTTCTCGTACAGCCGGAAGTAATTCTGGAAAGTAATTGACGCGACGGTCTGGTTCTCTTCCTTGACCCGCACCCCCTCCTTCGCCTCGATCGCCTGGTGCAGGCCGTCCGACCAGCGACGACCGGGCATGGTGCGACCGGTGAATTCGTCGACGATTACGATCTCACCATCCTTGACTACGTAATCGACGTCTTTCTTGAACAGCGCATGCGCGCGCATCGCCGCGGTCAGGTGATGCACCAGCCGGATGCTGCCGGCGTCGTACAGGCCTTCGCCTTCTTTGAGCAGCCCGGCCTCGTGCATAAGCTCCTCGACGTGCTGGTGCCCGTCTTCGGTCAGGTAGGCCTGTTTACCCTTCTCGTCGATACTGAAGTCGCCGGGCCCTTCTTCTTCTTCCTGGAGCTGAAGCTTCGGCACCAGCTTATTGATCGAGACATACAGCTCGGAGAGCTCGTCCGACGGGCCGGAGATAATCAGCGGCGTGCGCGCCTCGTCGATCAGGATAGAATCGACCTCGTCGACCACGGCAAAATGCAGCGGCCGCTGCATCTGGTCAGACTGGTGGTGCGCGAGGTTGTCGCGCAGGTAATCGAAGCCGAACTCGTTGTTGGTGCCGTATGTAATATCGGCCGCATAAGCTTCGCGTTTTTCCGGCGGCGTCTGGCCACTCCTGATCACGCCGACGGTGAGGCCCAGGAATTCGTAGACCGGACCCATCCAGCCGGCGTCACGCTGGGCGAGGTACTCGTTGACCGTGACAATGTGCACACCCTTGCCGGTCAGCGCATTGAGATAGGCCGGCAGCGTCGCGACCAGGGTCTTGCCCTCGCCGGTGCGCATTTCCGCAATCTTGCCCTCGTGCAGGGCCATGCCGCCCATCATCTGCACATCGAAATGCCGCAGGCCGAGCGTCCGCCTGGACGCCTCGCGCACCAGCGCGAAAGCTTCTGGCAGCAGCGCCTCCAGGTCTTGATTGTCGGCGTACTGCTGGCGCAAAGCGTCGGTGCGGGCGCGCAGCGCGTCGTCATCCTGCGCCTCGAGTTCCTCTTCCAGCGCGTTGATCCTGGCGACCAGCTTGCCGTAGCCCTTGACCAGCCGCTGGTTACGGCTGCCGAAAAGCCTGGTCAGGAAATTGGCCAAAACGGAGGTTCTCCCATCGCAACACAGCCGGGCGCAGCCCGGCCGAACAACAAAGCCCTATATTCTAAGGTTTCACAGGGGTTTTTGGGGCCGGATCGACCCCGATGCAAGACCGGGCGGCCTGGCGCTCAGCCGGCCTGGCGGATATGCCGCACCGGGTCTACCGGGCGACCGAGGTGCCAGACCTCGAAATGCAGGTTTGGACCGGTAGCACGCCCGGTCGAGCCCATCAGGCCGATGGTCTGGCCTGGCTGGACGTAGTCGCCCACCGCTACGAAGTTTTCCTGGTTATGCGCATACCGGGTCACGTAGCCGTTGCCGTGGTTGATTTCGATCATCTGGCCGTAGCCGTAGCGGTCGCCGGACCAGGTCACCACGCCGGCGCCGACCGCGACGATCTCGGTGCCGGACTTGCCGGCGAAATCGACGCCGCGATGATAGGCGTTCTTGCCGGTAAACGGATCGGTGCGGCGCCCGAAGGTACTCGACATCCAGCCAGCCCTGACCGGCCGTCCTTTCGGATAGACGCGCTGGTAGAGCTTGCGATTGAGCATCAGGCCTTCGAGTACCTGAAGCTGCTGTTCCTGGTCACGCAGCTGCGTACCCAGCGACTCGATGTCGGCCACCAGGCCAACCACCTGCTCACCCGAAGCGGCCACCGAAAGCTCTTCCGGGCCACCGTAGGCCGGCAGGTTGTCGAAATTGAACTCTTCGGTGTCGATGTCGGCCATGTTGGTCAGTCGGCGGCCGAGCGCATTGAGGCGGATCACATTGGCATTGAGTTCGCCGACCCGGATCGCCAGCGCATCCATCTCTTCGCGGGCGCCACCACGCAGTGCCACGAACTGGCGTTGCTGGACGTCTAACTGCTTGCGCAGCTGCGCGATTTCCGCAACCGGTGCGGTATCTGCACTAAAGCCGCCGAGCAGCATGCCGCCGGCGAAACCGGCCCCGGCCACCGCCAGAACAAAAAAACCAAGGAAAAAACCGAACGTGCCGAACAGGTTGAGGCTGCGGGTGGTGCCCCCGCGTCCGAACACGATGATATTCATAGTCTAGCCTTTGCGACTGTACGGATCGTGCGCGCGCGCGAACGCGCGGCAAGTGCCCGGCGTCCGGGACCATTCATTGCCGCGCCCTGCAAATCGGCGCCAGATTCTCTCCGCACGAACATTCGGCAACCCCGCTATCTTCGGATCTCGGTCCCAGACCGGTGGCTTTGCGTCCCCGCCTCGCGACGGGTTTGCCCTGAAAGCGAGATAGACTATGCCGATTGCCACCATGCGACACAAGGTACTGGTTCCGATCTCGGCCGGAATTTTTGAGAAATTATGTCAAGTAGCGGGCCCAAGTCACTGTCAGAAATAGTAAACGTCCCGGAGTCCGGTATCGGGGCGCTGGCCGCCAGTGCACAGGCCCGGGTGGACCTGGCCGAGCGTCTGCGCAGTACGCTGCCCGAAGGGCTCGCCGCGCATCTGCTGTCGGCCAACGTCAATGCCGAGAATTGCCTGGTGGTGCTGTGCGACGGGCCGGAATGGGCCGCCCGACTGCGTTACGAATCGACGAGGTTGCTGAGCCGCTGCAGGGAGCTGCATGCGAGCACGATTCGGGTCAGATTCCGGGTCGCCAGCGACTCGGCCGCAGGCCGCGACTGATCAGCGGGCCAGTACCGGCGAAACGTAGGAGACCGGCGCCTTGTCAGCGTCTTCGAAGGTCACCGTTTCCCAGGCCGCTTCATCCGCGAGCACCGCGCGGACCAGCGCGTTGTTCACCGCGTGCCCGGACTTGTAGCCGGTGAATTCACCGATCAGGCTGTGGCCCATCAGGTACAGGTCGCCGATTGCGTCGAGGATCTTGTGCTTCACGAACTCGTCTTCGTAGCGCAGCCCGTCCTCGTTGAGAACGCGGTAGTCATTCAGCACGATCGCATTGTCCATGCTGCCGCCGAGCGTCAGGTTGCGCGAGCGCAGCGCTTCGATGTCGCGCAGAAAGCCGAAGGTGCGGGCCCGACTGATCTCTTTAAGGAAGGACGTGGTCGAGAAATCCATGCTGGCCCGCTGCAGGTGTTTTTTGAACACCGGGTGTTCGAAGTCGATGTGAAAGTTCACTTTCAGGCCGGCGTAGGGTTTGAGCTCGGCCCACTTGTCACCGTCCTCGACGCGTACCGGCTTGCGAATGCGCAGGAAGCGCTTCAACGCATTCTGTTCTTCGATACCGGCCGACTGCAGCAGGAAAACGAACGGCGCCGAACTGCCATCCATGATCGGAACTTCGGGTGCGGTCAGATCGATGAAACAGTTGTCGATGCCCAGACCGGCGAGTGCCGCCATCAGGTGCTCGACTGTCGCTACCTGAACGCGGCCGTCGCTCAGCGTCGTGCCGAGCATGGTATCGCCGACCAGGTGGCCGTCGGCCTTGATGTCGGCCGGCGGCTCGAGGTCTACACGACGAAACACGATACCGGTGTTCTCGGCAGCCGGCCGCAGGGTCAGGTAGACCTTGCGGCCCGAGTGCAGACCGATGCCGGACGCACGAATTACGTTTTTGAGGGTTCGCTGTCTGATCATAACGGGGTCGGTGGTGAACCAGGCAACGCACAAGCCGCAAGCGCTGGGATGCTGGCGTGCACGACAGGGCCCGACGGACCTGCGCTGGCTTCGTTCCTATCTCCCTTTGTGGTCACAAGCCCTTGAAA
>CBFCXA010000096.1:0-8327 GCA_965601985.1 uncultured Chromatiales bacterium
CAGCACTGGATGGCGCGCGCGCTGCGGCTCGCAGAGCGTGGCCTGTATACCGCGCATCCCAACCCGCGGGTCGGCTGCGTGCTGGTGCGCGAAGATGAACAGGTCGCGGAGGGCTGGCACGAGCGCACCGGCGGTGACCATGCCGAAGCGGCGGCGCTGAATGTCGCCGGGCAGTCGGCACGGGGCTGTACCGCCTACGTAACGCTGGAACCCTGCTGTCACCAGGGGCGCACGCCGCCCTGTGCTCAGGCGCTGGTGGCGGCCGGCGTCGCCCGGGTAGTGATCGGCGCGCCGGATCCGAACCCGCGGGTCGACGGTGGCGGCATCGCGGTGCTGCGCGAGGCCGGCATCGAGGTGACCGAAGGCGTGCTCACGCGCGAGTGTGCGGCGCTGAATGTCGGCTTCAACCAGCGCATGACCAGCGGCCGGCCGTGGCTGCGGGTCAAGCTCGCCATCAGCCTCGATGGCCGCACCGCGCTGGCCGACGGCACCAGCCAGTGGATCAGCGCTGCGGCCTCGCGTGCCGACGTGCAGCGCTGGCGCGCGCGCAGTTCCGCGATCCTGACCGGCATCGGCACGGTGCTGGGCGACGACCCGTCCCTTAACGTCCGCGACCCCGCGCTCGAGAGCGTGTTGCAGCCCCAGCGCATCATTGTCGATTCAGCGCTGCGCACGCCGGTCGACGCGAGGCTGCTCGGCCTGCCGGGCCAGGTGCGGATTTTTTTCGTCGATGCGTCGGCAGACACCAGGACCGCCCTGGAGTCGGCCGGTGCGGTAGTCGAGAAGCTGCCGGGGGTCGACGGCCGGGTCGATCTGCATGTGTTGCTGCGTCGGCTGGGTGAGCTGGAAATCAATGAACTGACGGTCGAGGCCGGACCGGCCCTGTGTGGTGCTTTGTTATCGCAGCATCTGGTCGACGAGCTGCTGGTCTACCAGGCCGCGCACGTACTCGGCAGCGACGGCCACGGTATGTTCAACATTCCGGCCCTGACGCAAATGCAGGATCGTCCGGCGTTCGACCTGGTCGATACGCGACGGACCGGCGACGACCTGCGCCTCATCTATCGGAGAAAAGACTGAATGTTTACCGGCATCATCCAGGCAGTCGGATCGATACGCGCGATTGAAGAGCGTGACGGCGATCGCCGCATGACCATAGACACCGGCAGCCTGGCACTTGAGCGCGCCGAGCTGGGCGACAGCATCGCGGTCAACGGCGTGTGCCTGACCGCGGTGGCGTTCGACAGTGGCGCCTTCGTCGCCGACGTATCGCGCGAAACCCTCGCGGTCACGACGCTCGAGCAACTGGTAACCGGCGCGCGGGTCAATCTGGAGCCGGCGCTTACCCTCGGCACACCGCTGGGTGGGCACCTGGTATCCGGGCACGTCGACGGCGTTGCTGTGATGGTTTCCAGCGAACCGGAAGCGCGTTCCACGCGCATGGTGTTCGAGCTACCCGATGAGCTGGCCCGCTACGTGGCGAAGAAGGGATCGATCTGCATCGACGGTACCAGCCTTACGGTCAACGACGTGCAGGGCAGCGAATTCGGCGTGAATATCGTGCCGCATACGCTCGAACACACTATTATGGGCGGCTACGAGCCGGGTACCGCGGTTAATCTCGAGGTCGACCTGATCGCCCGCTACCTGGAAAAACTCATGCCGCCCGCATAGCCGGGCTGAACGAGGCGAAATGAGCACAGTTCCCGAACAGACGGATGCCGGCGTGCGCTTCAGTCCGGTCGAAGAAATCATCGCCGATATCCGCGAAGGCCGGATGGTGATCGTCGTGGATGACGAAGACCGGGAGAACGAAGGCGATCTGCTGATGGCCGCGTCCCGCGTCCGGCCGGAAGACATCAATTTCATG
Organism: uncultured Chromatiales bacterium; assembly: GCA_965601985.1. Lineage (GTDB taxonomy): Bacteria > Pseudomonadota > Gammaproteobacteria > Steroidobacterales > J054. The sequence goes on from CBFCXA010000096.1 coordinate 1,871, forward strand.
GCCCGTTACGGGCGCGGGCTGATCTGCCTGACGCTGAATCGCGAACGCTGTCGGCAGCTGCGCCTGCCGCTGATGGTGTCCGACACCGACGAACGCAAGAGCACCAACTTCACCGTGTCGATCGAGGCGGCGGAAGGCATTACCACCGGCATCTCCGCCTACGATCGCGCGCGGACCATCCGCGCGGCCGTCGCGCCGGATGCAGCGCCGGAGGATCTGCGCCAGCCCGGTCACGTATTCCCGCTGATGGCGCAGCCTGGCGGGGTACTGAATCGCGCCGGTCATACGGAAGCCGGCTGCGACCTTGCGCGCCTGGCCGGGCTGGAGCCGGCGGCCGCCATCGTCGAGATTCTGAACGAAGACGGCACCATGGCGCGTCGCCCGCAGCTCGAGAGCTTTGCGCGCGAGCACGGCTTGAAAATGGGCAGCATCGCGGACCTGATTCGCTATCGTCTGCAGCACGAGGAGTCGGTGGAGCGGATCAGCGACCAGATCGTCGAAACCGAATTCGGCGCGTTTCGTCTGCTGTGTTACGAGGATCACGTGAATCGCAATGTGCACCTTGTGCTGGTCAAGGGCGATCCGGCCGGTGCGGAGCCGCCGCTGGTGCGCGTGCATGTACAGGACACGCTCGGCGACGTGCTCGGCCTGCAGAGCCCGCAGTTCGGCTGGCCGTTCCGTTCGGCCATTCGGCGCATCGCGGACGAGGGCCAGGGTGTGCTGATCCTGCTTCGCTACGGTGAATCCCCGCGCGACCTGGTGCGCACCGTGCGTCAGCTGACCACCGATGAGCGCAGCTCATCCGGCGACCGACACGGCGCCCAGGTGCTGCGGACGTATGGCACTGGGGCGCAGATACTGCGCGACCTCGGCGTCACGCGCATGCGCGTGCTGAGCGCGCCGAAGCAGATGCAGGCGATTTCTGGATTCGGCCTCGAAGTTGTAGAGTACGTCGACTAGGCCGACTGGCGCGCCGGGATCTCGCATGCGAACCATCGAAGGACAGCTTGCAATACGCGATGCGCGCTTCTGCGTGATTTCCGCGCGTTTCAATGAGGCGATCGTCGACCGCCTTACCGACGGCGCAATTACCACGCTGCAGCGGCTAGGCGTCGAAGCTGGCGAGATTCACCTGCTGCGCGTGCCCGGCGCCTTCGAACTGCCGCTGGCTGCACAGCGCGCGGCCAGGACCCGTCAGTACGACGCCATTGTCGCGCTGGCCGCGGTGATCCGCGGCGCGACCCCGCACTTCGACTACGTATCGGGCCAGTGCGCGGCCGGCCTGTCGCGCGTGAGCCTCGACGCCGATATTCCGGTGTCCTTCGGCGTGCTGACCTGCGACAGCATCGAGCAGGCGCTGGAACGCGCCGGTACCAAGGCCGGCAACAAGGGCGCCGATGCGGCCATGACCGCCATCGAGATGGTCAGCCTGCTGCGCCAGCTCGACGCCTGACGCGAGCTGATGGCACAGGGGGGACGGCAGGGCGCACGGCGCTTGCTGTTGCAGGCGCTTTACCAGTCGCAGGTCGGCGGCCAGACGCTGGAAGTTCTGACCCAGCAGTTCCGCGCATCGGCCGAATTCAGGGCTGTCGACCAGGCCTATTTTCTTGCCATGCTGCCGGCCGTGCTCGCCAACACCGAGTCGCTGGACAAACTGATCGGCGCCTGCGCGGATCGCCCGGTCGAACAGCTCGACCCGGTGGAACACGCGGCGCTGTGGATCGGCCTGCAGGAGCTCACCGCGCGTGACGATATCCCGACCGGTGTGGCGATCAACGAAGCAGTCGAGCTGGCGCGGGAATTCGGCGCGCAGGACAGCTATCGCTATGTCAATGCGATCCTCGATACGGCAGCGCGCGACGCCTGAGCGGGTTGGGCGCGGCTTGAAAGAACTCGACGTGATCCGTCGCCTGGCCCGGTCCGTGCCGGGCAGCGGGCCTGGTCTGCGATTAGGGATAGGCGACGATGCCGCGGTGTTTACCTCGCGAGCGGGCGAGGACCTGGTGGTCGCGCTGGACACGCTGGTTGCAGGTACACATTTCGACCGTCGCCTGCCGGCCGAGGCGGTAGGTCATCGGGCACTGGCTGTCAATCTCAGTGATCTTGCTGCCATGGGCGCCGAGCCGCGCTGGTGCCTGCTGAGTCTGAGCATCGATCAGCCGGATGAGGCCTGGCTGGATGGTTTCGCGGCCGGCTTGTCGGCGCTGGCCGCCGAATACGGCGTGGCGCTGATCGGCGGTGACACCGTGCGTGGTCCGCTCAGCGTGTCGATCACCGCCATCGGGGCATTGCCCGAAGCGTCCGCCATTACCCGGAGCGGCGCGCAGGCCGGCGATGAGATTTTCGTAACCGGCGCGCTCGGTGCGGCCGGTCATGCCTGGCGCGAGCTGGCCACGGGCGCGGCCTGCGATCACTCGCTGCCCGGATACGACGCGCTCGCCCGGCCGCAACCGCGTGTCCCGGTCGGCCGGGCATTGCGCGGCCTGGCGACGGCCGCGATTGATCTGTCCGACGGCCTGCGCATCGACTCAGAACGCCTGCTCGACGCAAGTGGCGTGGCCGCGCAGATTGACGTGGCGCAGTTGCCGCTGGCGGATGTCATCGTCGACGCCTGCAGCGAATCTCGGGCGATCGAACTTGCACTGGACGGCGGCGATGATTACGAGCTGCTGTTTACCGTGCCGGCCGCGGCTGCCGGGCTGGTCGAGGAGCTGTCCCGGTCATGGCCATGCGCCGCGACGCGCATCGGGGTGTGTGGCGCGGGGCGGGGAGTCCGCTGGCTGCAGCAGGGCCTCGAATTTTCGCCACCGCGCCGGGAGTATCGGCATTTCTGAGCAGCCACAGCCACCGATCGCGACTGGCGAGCTTCGCGGTCGCGTATTGCGCGACCCGGTGCACTGGCTGGCCTTCGGTTTCGGCGCCGGGCTGTTGCCGCGTGCGCCGGGGACCTGGGGCAGCCTGCTGGCGATTGTGCTGTGGTGGTTCATGCCGCCCCTGGGCGGCATGCCACTGGCGATCGGCCTGGTGATTTTTGCTCTGGCGGCGACCTGGGTCTGCGGAGTCAGCGCGCGGCGCCTGGGCGTTCACGACCATGGCGGTATCGTGCTCGACGAGGTCTTCGGGATGTTCCTGGTGCTGCTGGTTACGCCTCGCGAGCCGGCCTGGATTCTGGCGTCATTCCTGTTGTTCAGGCTGTTCGATATCTGGAAACCCTGGCCGATTCGGGACCTGGATCACAGCGTCCGCGGGGGCACGGGAATTATGCTCGATGACGTGTTGGCGGCCGCGTATGCCGCATCGCTGGTCTTGGTGGGACGGCATGCGATCGCGGCTCTTTAGTGTTTCCATGGTGGTCTTGTCCGGATGTCCGAGCTGGCGACTCAGAAGATCGTGCGCGCAGAGATTGCCGATGCGATCGGCAAGCGGATCCCTGAGAAGATCGGGAAATACACAATCGTCAAGGAAGTCGGCCAGGGCAGTACTGGTAACGTCTTCCTTTCTCACGATCCGTACTTCAACCGCGACGTAGCAATCAAGGCCTACGAAGCGGCACCGGAAGACGACCCCCAGCGCGCGAAGATCGCGCGAAAGATGTTTTTCAACGAAGCACAGATGGTCGGCATGTTGCAGCATCCGAACATCCTGCCGATCTTCGACGCGGGCGAGGAAAACGGCCAGTACTACGTGGTGATGGAACACGTTCAGGGCGCGCGCACCCTGTCGGCATATTGCCGGCCGGATAATCTGCTGCGCGTCGACGACGTAGTGAAGATCATCTATACCTGCGCCAAGGCACTGCACTACGCCCATCGCCGCGGCGTCATCCATCGAGACATCAAGCCCAGTAACATCATGCTGACCCGCGACAACGAGGTCCGCATCATCGACTTCGGCATTGCGATTCTGCGCGATGCCGATACGTCTCGTATCGAGGGCATCGCCGGCTCGCCGAGCTACATGTCGCCCGAGCAGATTCAGTCTGCCGAGATCACGCCGTCGTCGGATCTGTATTCGCTCGGCGCGGTGATGTACGAACTGCTCACCGGCTTCAGGCCGTTTCGCGCGTCGACGCTGTCGCGGCTGCTCAATCAGATCGTCTACGCGACCCCGCCGCCGATACATCGACTGCGGGCAGAGATTCCGGAAGAACTGGAGGAAATAGTAGCGATCTCGCTGCAGAAAGATCCGGCGCGTCGCTTCGGTGACGGAGGGGAAATGGCGGCGCGACTCACGCGCGTTTACCAGGGGCTGCGCGAGGAAGACGACAATGCGCAGAATGGCGAGCAGCTCGCTCGCTTGCGGCAGCTGAGTTTCTTCCATGACTTCTCGCAGTCTGAAATTCGCGAGCTGCAGCGCGCCAGCGAGTGGCGCGAGTATGGCGCGGGTGACGAAATCGTGCGCGAGGGTGAAATTGACGATCGCTTCTATGTGATCGCCCGCGGACGGGTAACCGTGGAGCGCAACGGCAGCGCGGTCGGTTGCCTGGAAGCCGGCGACTGCTTCGGTGAGACCAGCTACGTGTCCGACGTGAAGCGAACGGCTACGATCCGGGCCGAAGAAGACGTGGCAATCCTCAGCGTCAGCGCGACCTTGCTGGAGCAGGTATCTACCGCCTGCCAGCTACGTTTCAACCAGGTGTTCCTACGGTCGCTGATCCAGCGCCTGCAGAACGCGAACGGTCCGTCGACCTGAGGCCTTAAGTCAGTTTCCGAGTGAGCCGAGATCCTCGGCCGAGGTATCCTGCGGCTCGCCGTCCACCAGGATCTGGACTTTCTGCTCTGCCTCGTTCAGCGCTGCCTGGCACTCGCGGCTCAGGCGAACGCCTTTCTCGAACTGCTGCAGCGACTTCTCGAGGCTGAGGTCGCCGTTCTCGAGTTGCGCGACGATCTTTTCGAGATCGGCCATGGCTTTTTCGAGGTCTAGCCCTTTGTTCTTGCTGGTAGCCACCGCCGTGCCGTTGGTTGCAAAATCGCGCGGAGTTTTGCACAGGCCTGTTTGAGCGTCAACGCGCCGGAATCAGGTATGGACGCAGTGGTATCGGTTGACACCTCAGAGTGCCAATCCTATATTTAGAATCATTCTAAATAACGCCAAACCACGCCCAACGCAATCAAGGAGAACACCGTGGACCTGAAAGGCAGCCAGACCGAGCAGAATCTCAAAGACGCATTTGCCGGCGAATCGCAAGCCAATCGCCGCTACCTGTACTTTGCCAACAAAGCTGACGTCGAAGGCTACAACGATGTGGCTACGGTGTTCCGCTCGACCGCGGAAGGCGAGACCGGCCACGCGCATGGCCATCTCGACTACCTGGCTTCGGTCGGCGATCCGGCCACGGGTCTGCCGATCGGCGCCACGTCGAGCAATCTGCAGGCCGCCATCGCCGGCGAAACGCACGAGTACACTGATATGTATCCGGGTATGGCCAAGACCGCCCGAGACGAAGGTTTCGACGAAATCTCCGACTGGTTCGAGACCCTGGCCAAGGCCGAGCGCTCGCACGCGAACCGTTTCCAGAAGGCGCTCGACAACCTCGACGGCTGATCTGGTTGTGATGACCTCGGCGTGGGGCCCGGCATCAACTGCCGGGCCCCCGTCGCACCCCTTTTCTGTCAAGGTGCCTGCATGAGCAACCCCCCACGCGAGGGCAGCCTGGAGGCGCCCACCCGCCATCCGATCGACTGGCAGTCCGAGGAGTTCTACGACCAGGTGGCCCTGGATGAGGAACTCGAACGGGTATTCGACATTTGCCACGGCTGCCGACGCTGCTTCAATCTCTGCAACTCATTCCCGACGCTGTTCGATGCGGTAGACGAGAGCGATACCGGCGAACTGGACAGCGTGCCGAAGAAGGCTTTCTGGGACGTTGTCGATCACTGCTATCTCTGCGACATGTGCTACATGTCCAAGTGCCCCTACGTGCCGCCGCACGAGTGGAATGTCGACTTCCCGCACCTGATGCTGCGCGCCAAGGCCAAGCGCTTCCGTGACGAGGGCGCACCGCTGCGCGACCGGATCCTGTCCGATACCGACCGCGTCGGCAGCCTGGCCGGGATACCGGTAGTCAATGGGCTGGTGAATGCTGCCAACCGCAGTCCGGCGATGCGCGGCCTGCTGGAGAAAACCCTCGGCGTCGACCGCGATGCGCCGGTGCCGACCTATCAGAGCAAGTCACTGCGGTCGCGCCTTGCCGGACGGCCGGTAACTAACGAGGCGACACCGGTCAATGGCACCCGCGGACGGGTCGTCCTGTTCACCACCTGTTACGGCAATCGCAATCTGCCGGGTATGTGTGAAGACATGGTGCAGGTCTTCGAGCACAACTCGATTCCGGTGACGCTGGCATCGACCGAACGCTGCTGTGGCATGCCGAAGCTCGAGCTGGGTGACCTCGAGTCGGTTGAGGCGGCCAAACAGGTCAACGTGCCGGAGCTGGCGAAATGGGTGCGCGACGGCT
>CBFCXA010000097.1:0-8302 GCA_965601985.1 uncultured Chromatiales bacterium
CCGGGCAATGTCGCGCGAATCCGCGTGTATACGCTGCAGATAGACGAGCAGGCGCAGGCTATCCGGGCTCGACCGCATGAATTTCTCGACGACACGCGATCGATCGTCGGTGTGCAGGACAGCGCCTCGCTGGACGATATCGAAGCGGACGAGCTTCGCGCGCTGCCCGCAGGCTGTGATGTCTTGATTCGCTTCGAAGGCGGCCAGTTCCGCGGGCGGTCGAACGCCGGGACCTGTGCCGAGGACGAAGGGTTCGACCGCGAGTTCATCGTCGGCGAGCAGCACTACTGGTTTCGTGATTTCCGGGCTGCGGATGCCGAGGGCGGCGTTCCACCCGCGTTTGTTCTGTCGACGAGAGCCCGCCGGTTTGTCTGCTCGGTCGCCTACAACCTGGAAGGCGACATGACCAAGACCGAGCCACTCACCGAGATCGAGTTGCACGACCAGGGTGGTTCCGCGGAAATCGATTGGCCGGACGGTCGCACGCTCGAGTTCGTGATCCACAAGCGCGAATTCGCCTCACCGTCGGAGCGCGTGTTTCCGCTCTACCGGATCCATGAAAAGGGCAATCACGTGCCGATCGCTTACGCCTACGCAGTGGATGACGCGGACCGGTTTGGCCTGAACCTCGGGTGGTTCTACATCCTGTGCCGGGAAAAAGACCAGGGCGCGCCGGAGACCTGAAAAGGTGCCGGGTCTACTTTTGCCGGGCTGGAAAATAGACCCGGCACCTTTTGACTAGGTCTTTCCCTTCGCCACCTGCGCTTTGAGCTCCTCGATATCGATCCGCCGCCGATGCCCGGCGCCGGCTACCCGGGCGACGAACTCGTCGCGTTCTGCGTCGAGTTCGGCAACGAACTCGGGTGACGGCTGAAAATCGTCGATAGACTGATTGAGCAGGCCGGATTCAATCAGTATGTGCTCCAGGCAGCGCACGCGATCACGCAGGATCCACAGTTCTGACAGGAGCTCCGTCTGATTGGTCGCCAGAATCTCGAGTTCCTGGGAACTCAGGTTCGGTTGGTCGGGTTTCTCTGTTGTTCTGACTGGCATGGCTGGTCTACGGCTTGATACCGCGGGTGATCCAGGGATAACCCTGTTCCTGCAGCGCGTATTCTTCCACTTCGACGAAACCGGCCTCGCGCAGCACTTCTGACAGGTCGAGCAGGCAGGCCTCGGTGAAATAGGGCTCGGCGCGGTAGTCGGTGTCCCACTCGAGTACTGCCGACTGCATGGGCCCGACGGCCCGGAACGGCGGCGGGTCGGAGATCACGATCTCCCCGCCGGATTCCAGGATGCGGAACATTTCGCGCATCATTGCCCGCGTTGCGTCCTGCGGCATCTCGTGCTGCACGGCATAGCTGAACACGGCATCGAAGCTCTCGTCCGGCTCCTGTACATGGCAGGCGTCTTCCTGCCGGAAGGTCATGTTCCAGCCCATGCTTTCGCTCATGCGCCAGCCGTCGGTGAGCAGTCGTGCCGACAGGTCGCCGCAGACGATCTCGGTGTCCGGGTTCATGGAGCGGAATATGCTCATCGAGCCGGCACCGCCACTGCCCGCGTCGTAAATGCGGCGGATCGGCGAATGCCGGTACTGCGACAGCGCCTCGACCCGCTGCTGGCGGATGTCGTCGTTCAGCGCGACCGCCGCGAAGCCGCCGCGGCTGAATACGTAGGGCACGATGCCGAGGAAGAACATCGGGCCGGAAAGATCGTAGCCATCGAGCCCGCCTGGCTGGAGGTGCCACTCCACGCCCTCGAAGTACGGGGGTATCTCGATGTCCGGATTGAGGATCAGCCGCTCGTTCGGCTCGACGTCGGTGGGGGCGGCCATGTGGGCCAGCTCAGCTCGTCGCCGCTCGACTGCGGTGAGCGCACGCACCCAGTTCTCCTCGGCGACGTAGCGCTGGTAAAAGCGATTGAAACGATAGGCCGGTACCTGGCGCGCAATCGATTTCGCACGCTCGACGCGCTCGTGCCAGGTGGCTTCGTCGCCAGGGCCCTCGTACTCTGCGGCCAGCTCGGCACTGCCCGGTTCAGCGTCGAAATCGCGCTGCGCCTGCTCGAGCAGCGCGCCGGACGAGTAGTACTGGAGCGAGCCGAGGAACTGAAGCCCCGCACGCCCCCGCTGGTCGAACGCTGCCTTGGTTTTAGTATCGAGTCTCATTGCCGATTTCCTCCGGTAGCCTGTAGAAACAGAGTAGCAGGAAGCCTAGGGCGTAGGTAATTACGGGAATCCACACCAGTCCGATATACACCGCCAGCTCCGCGCTTTCCGGCTGCTGCTCCAGGGGCAGCGTTTTGTCGAATCCCATGGAGCTCAGCATGAAGCCGAGCACCAGCGGCCCGAGCGAGTAGCCGATACGCTCGACGAACACATAAATCGACGTGTACAGACCCTCGCGCTTCAGGCCGGTGCGCTGCTGGTCATAATCGATTGTGTCCAGCCACATAGCCTGGCTGTAGAGCAGGATCGCGGACGAGAAAAAGCCGGTGAACACACCGCGGACGATGAAGAATTCGACCGAGCGTTCGGGTGTGGCCAGCAGCCAGGTCAGCGAGGCGATGACCTCGCCGACGATCGCGATCATCACGCCCTGGCGCTTGGTGATTCGGCCGCCCATCCACTTCCAGAAGGGTACGGAAAGCACGATGGTCGCGGTGGTGGAAAGCCCGAGCACGGAGAGCAGCGAAAAGCCCTGTTTCAGCACGATGGTGACAAAAAATGCCGCGGTGCTCGCCGACGACGCGATGGCGAAGAACTGCAGCACCTTCACGCCGATCAGCAGCAGAAACGGGTGATTGGCGGCGACGGTCGCGATCTGCTGGCGGAGCGACAGCTTGACGTCGGTCGCCTCGGAGGCATGCGCGCTGCGCGTGCCGGCGAAGGTCGCGAACATCGCGAGCCCCACGATCGCCCCGCCGATAATGCCGATCTGCTGAAAGGCCGCGGCGTCCTGACCCAGCCGCTCGAGCAGCCAGGGCGCCCCCGCGTTGCCGACCAGAGCGCCGAGCATCATGAAGATCACGCGATAGGACATCACGCTGAAGCGCTGCATGCGGTCGGTGGTCATCTCGACCGGCATGGCGAGATACGGCACGTTGAAAATCGTAAAGCCGAGCGAATACACGATCAGGCACAGCAGTACCGTCGTCGCCGGGTTGATGAGCACCGGCAGCTGATGGACAGAGAAAACCAGCGGCAGCGACGCGGCGCAGACGATCGCACCGAGCAGCAGATACGGCCGGCGGCGGCCCCAGCGAGTTTTTGTGTGATCCGTTACCCAGCCCATCCCCGGGTCCATGAAGGCGTCAACGATCCGGGCGATGAAGACCAGCGTTCCCGCGACGGAAGCATCCAGCTGCACGATCCCGGTCAGGTAGACCATCACCAGGGCGGTGACGATGTTCAGATAGGTAATCGTGCCGAGCGAGCCGATGCCCCAGAAGAACCGCGACTGGAAGCTGACCGGCGGCAGTGTGGACGTGATGCTGCTCGCAGTGTCGGCAACCGCGGCCTCGCCGGACGCGGCAATATTCTTGTCTATGGCTTGATCCATGTGCGGTGCGCCTTGTTTATACCCGCCATGTTGCCCGATTCACGACCGTTGGCCATACTGCGATCGTTCTTTGACCGGGGGAGGGGCAAATGACTCATCAGGCAAATCTGCTGAAAGGTTTGGCCTTGCTGCTGCTCGCCGGCTTTACGAGCGGCTGCGCGCCGGAGCCGCCGGTGCAGTCGGATGAGGATGCCCAGGCCGAGATCTGGGCGATCGAGCAGGCCATCTACGCGGGTCGTGCCGACGGCGACCTCAGTGAATATCTCGCCTCTGCATCGCCGCATTACATGGGCTGGCCGCCCGGTGCCAAGGTGCCGGCCGATCTTTCCCGGCTGCGGGAGATGGCTGATTCGGTCGCCGGCCAGAACCAGGAGGAGCTCGAGCTCGAGTTCGCCGAATTCACCCGCTCCGGCGACACCGCGATCGTGTTTTACCACACGCATCGCACCCGCCTGCCGACCGGCGAACCGGTCAACCAGCGTTTCGCGATTATCCATGTCTACGCCCGCGAACAAGGCTCATGGCGGCTGGTCGGCGCGTTGGGGCGACTGAAACCCGAAGCCGAGTACCGTTAGCCACCGGCAAGATCGGGCCGCCCGGCGGCGGTATAAATACGATCGACCAGCTCGAGGCTCGGCAGGGCTTCGTCGAGCGGCGTCGGCCAGTCAGTGCCGGTCTGCAGTGCCCGGCTCGTTTCCGTGATCAGGGTGAGATGGCCCGGGCCGAACCAGAGCGCCGGGTCCGGCGGTTCGACCGGCGGCGGTTCCGGCACGCCGCCGAAGGCCACGATCTCATGCCCGTGCAGAATCAGCCGGGATCCTTCGCCTTCTATCGTCCATTGAGTCGGCACCCCTGCCTGGGCGGAGGCCTGGCTGCCGGTGGCAGCGGCATGAACGCTCGCGATGAGCTGCTCGCCGAAACCTGCCGTTACTTCAATGCGGTCCTCGCAGGGTTGGCCACGACAAAGCGCCGAGAGGTTGTCGGGTTCGCCGAACCACCAGCGCAATAAATCGAGATAGTGCACACCGATCGTGCGCAGCACGCCGCCGCCCGATTGCGCCGGATCGGCCAGCCACCCGCCGAGACGCGGCAGCGCAATCGACACGGCTGCCGCGCGTGGCTGGAGTTGCCCCGTCCGGACGAGGTCGCGGATGTACCGGCTATGCGCGCAGGCTCGCTGGTTGAGAACCACGCCGACGGGCACCCCGGCGCCAGTCCCCAGCTGCGCGAGTTCGCGCGCCTGTAGCGCATTCAGGCCGACAGGCTTTTCGCAGAGCACCGGCACCCCGGTGGCGAATGCCTCGCGGCAAAGTGCCAGGTGCGTGTGCGGCGGCGTGGCGATGATGACCCCGTCGCAGCCGCTCTTGTCGAGGCCCTCGGCGAGGGTCCGGAAGACCGGGGATCCGTCGGCGTTGTCCTTCGAGCGACTGACCAGCCCGCAGGCTTGCGCGGCCGGGGAGCGCGCAAGCGCGGCCAGGTGCACCTGGCCGGCGCGCCCGGAGCCGACGACCAGCCAGCTTGAGACCTTTGCCTCGCTCACAGTGCCAGTCGCCGGGTCCGCGCGCGGAGACTCCCGTTCAGAAGTTCACGTTCACGTCGAGACCGACCATGCGCAGCTCGCCGGGGTACACGCGATAGCGCACGACGCCGGTGGCCGGGGCGCCTTCCTCGGTAGCCGGCGTGGTCGTGATGCGGCGGTTCCAGTCTTCGTCGAACAGGTTGTCGACCCACAGCGAGATGTCCCACCGGTCGTTGACCAGGCCGATGCGTGCATTCGCGAGGTTGATGTCACCCTGGCTATTGAAGTTCAGGCCCGTCGAGTACTTCGCCGCCTCGTGGCTGAAACCGGCGCTGATATAGCCTTCGAGCGTACCGATCAGCGGCGGCAGGTAGTAGGTGCCCTGCAGCGTCGCCTGTAAGTCCGAGGTGCGCGAAATCTGATTGCCGCCCACCGCAGCCGTGCAACCCGGCTCGGTGATGGTCGTGCCGACAAACTCGCCGCAGGGTGCGAGCACCTCGCCGTCGATGAAACCGTTGTCGTACTCGGGATTCATCACCGCGAGACTGGCGCGGATCGACCAGTTGTCAGTCGGCACCCACAGGCCCTCGAGTTCAACGCCGGTAGAGGTCGCCGAGCCGAAGTTCTGCACCGCCGACACCGGTGAATTCTCGACCGCCGTCTGCACCTGGATATCCTGCCAGTCGATGTACCAGACGGCACCGGTAAGCGTCAGGCGATCGTCGAACAGCGTGCCTTTGGCGCCGACCTCGAACGACCAGTTGCTTTCTTCGCCAAACGTACGTGCGGGCGAATCAGGCGTGACATTGACGTTGAAGCCGCCGGCCTTGACGCCTTTGCCCAGGTTGCTGAACAGCAGCCAGTCGTCAGTGAGGCTGTATTCGAGCACCAGCCGCGGAATAGTGTTCTCGAAGTCCAGTTCTTCGCCGTCAGAGTTGACCAGCTTCAGGTTCTCGTCCGCGTAGCGCAACTCGAGCGCGGCCGTAAATTTATCGGTGAAGTCGTAGGCCAGCGTACCGAAGATCGCAATTTCCGTGGTCTCTACAAAACGATCGCGCGAGAAGAACTCCACCGGATCTCCGTTGGGCTCGCCCAGTGGCAGGAAGGAGATTCTCAGCGTGTCGATGTCCTCACTGTTGAACCAGAAGGTGCCGATGGACCAGCGCAGGCGCTTCTCGCTGTTGCTCTGGAAGCGGAGTTCGAACGAGTTTGCATCGCCCTTCGGCGTAGAGGAATCGAGCAGGCTCTGCTGCGACAGCCCTGGAATGAACAGCGGAATGTTGATGGCATTCGGGTCAGTCGCCGTGTCGGCGCTCAGGCTATAGCCGGACTCGAAGTCGCTGACTGTTGCAGTGACCGTTCCGCCCCAGAGCTGTTGCTCGAGCTTGGCATAGAACAGGGTCGAATCGCCGGTGTTACCGCCGGCGCCCTCGGAGCGATTGACTTCACGTACCGGGTCGAGCTCGCCGCAGTAGAGCGTGAGGCGTGGCACGCCGCCGAGATTTTCGGTCGGCGAACCGCAGTTGTTGTTTTCCACCGCGCTGAAGTTGAGTGCCGGCGCGTCCATCTCGATCCGGCTATGCATGCCGAACAGCGTGAAGCTGGTCGAGTCGGTCGGTTGCCAGAGCAGCGTTCCGCCAATCGCATCGCGCTCTTTCCAGCCGCCGAGCTGCGAGTTGTTGCGCACATTGGTTATCGTGCCATCGAATTCGGAGACGCCGCCGAACAGCCGTAACGCTGCTGTTTTTCCGAGCGGGACGTTCACTGTGCCCTGCAGCGACAGCAGCTCCTCGGTGCCGGCCGTCAATTCCAAGCGGCCGTTCAGGTCTTCGAGATCGGCCGGCTTGGTGACGTAGTTGATCGAGCCGGCGAAACTGTTGCGTCCATAGAGCGCGCTCTGCGGCCCCTTGACCACCTCGATGCGCGCGAGATCGAGCATGCCGAACTCCAGCCCCGAGCGGTTGCTGAGCGGCACGCCGTCGAGAAACACACCGACGTTGCCGATCGGCGAGATCTGGTCGGTCTGCGCCAGACCGCGAATCGCGGGGTTCTGGAAGGTGCCGTTAACGTCCTGGAACTGCAGCGCCGGCGTCCACTGCGCGAGATCTTCCATCGCGACAATGTTCTGGCGCTCGAGTTCGATCTCGTTGAACGCGGTGACCGACAGCGGCACTTCGAGAATCGACTCCTCGGTCTTGCGCGCCGTAACGGTGACATCCTCTAATGCGGCCCGCTGCGCGGCGACCGGCGAGACCAGGCAGATGCTCGCGACCGCGACCAACCCATAGGTAATAGGCGAAATACTGACTCTGACGTTCATGACACCCCCCGTGCTCTTAAACTTTTTGTGCTCAGCCGCCGAATGGTGGCCAGTGAGCTACCCCAAGCAGCCAATTTAGCCGGAAAAAGGTGCCGGGTCTATTTTCCGCACGAACGCCCCTGATAACCGGCTAACCGCGGGTCTCGCACGCACGTAGTCTGGCTCCCCGCAAGTTCCGAGGGCGCCACATGGGCCGGCAACCCCGCGTATTCATTCCGGGCTATTCCCATCACGTCGTCCAGCGCGGACACAATCGCCAGGCGGTGTTCGTCGAGCCGGCAGACTACGAGTACTACCTGGCCAATCTGATCGAATGGAAAGCCCATTACGATGTCGATGTCTATGCGTACTGCCTGATGACGAACCATGTCCACCTGGTACTGGCGCCGCGGGAAGATGGCTCCGCGATCTCTGCATTGATGCGTCGTATTTCCGCCCGGCAGGCGCGCTACGTAAACCGGCAGGAGACCCGCAGCGGCACGTTGTGGGGCGGGCGGTTCAAAAGCAGCATCGTCGATTCTGACAACTACCTGCTCGCCTGCATGCGCTACGTGGACCTGAACCCGGTGCGCGCGGGCATCTGCGAGCACCCGGCCGATTATCCCTGGAGCAGCTACGCGCAGAAGGTTGGCCTGCTGGACGAGTCAGAGACTGATCACTGGCTCGATCCGGACCCCGTCACGTGGCACGTCGAGAAACGACGCCGCCAGCGTAGCTACGCGGAATTCGTGGCGGCCGAGGTCCCGGACGGGGAGATTGACCTGATCCGAACAGCGGTCCGGCGGAACCAGCTAACCGGCAATCGGCGGTTCGTCGATGAGATCGAGCATCGAACGGGGCTGCGTATAGAGGCGCGGGGGCAGGGCAGGCCAGGGAGAAAATAGACCCGGCACCTTTAGAGGC
>CBFCXA010000098.1:0-8251 GCA_965601985.1 uncultured Chromatiales bacterium
ACACGCCGCTGGTCGGGTCATGGCAGCCGTTGCAGCTCAGCGTCTCGCCTGGTCGTAGCTGCAGCCAGTTGTTGTGTCGCGGCCCGATGCGCTGGCCGCGGCCATCCAGAATGCTGATCTGCAGGGGCAGGTTAGCCGGCACGCGGGCGAGTACCGAGCCATCGGGCTGGATCGGCAGGTAGCCGAGAATCTCGCGCATCACGTTCGCGCGGCCAAATGCGCTGTTGTCGAAATCGAGTATGTCTTCGTCGGGAATGCCGACGGCCTTGGTGATGCGCAGGAACATCGCCGGCGACTGGTCCGGCGGCAGCACCGTCGGATTGGCCATGGACGGGATATCCGGCACTGCGGTGTCCACACCGTCTACGTCGTAGACACTGCGAATGTTTATAACGCCCGCGTTATCGGCAACCAGTACCGGGTCTGCCAGGCCGGCCGCGTCCAGATCCAGGATGATCGGCGGCGCGCTCCGCGGCTGGGCCGCGATGATCTCGCTGTATACGGCTCCCTGCTCGGCCGGCACGATCGGCAGCTGCGTGTTCTCGACCAGGTCGTACATCCAGATACCGTAAACGGGCGGTGCCGGCACGGCGTTGGGGTCGGCCAGGCGCGACGGCGTGCACGGCACGACCTGGTTGTTCTCCAGCAGCCGGCACTGGCTCCAGCTCACGAACAGCCGATCGGTGCCGTCCAGCAGCGGGAAAGCCGCGCCGAAGGTACCGCCGGGTGAAATGCTGCCATCGGTGCGCACGTCATTGATCACCGCAGACGCCTGCGCCGGGCCACTGAGCACGCCTGCGTTGGGTGCGGTCGGCTGGGTGTTTTCAAGGTAGTTGGCGACTTCGATCTCCACCAGGTCGCCGCCGAGCACGTCGGCGGTGAACGGGCGCATCACGGTCAGAATGCGGCCATCGGGCATCTCGCGCGGCTGCAGGAACTGCACTTCTGCGCCATTGGTGCCGGTGTCGTGGCTGTTGGCGCCATAGAGCAGCTCGAGTTCACTGCCGTCCGGGTTCATGCGGTACAGATGAATACCTTCCGAGCCGGCGTTGTCCCAGCGGCTGAATACGACCTTGCCGTCGCTGGTTACGGTCGGGTCGAGATCGTGACTCTGGTTGAAGGACACCTGGCGCGGTTCGCTGCCGTCCGGGTTGATGACATGCAGTACGAAGGCCGGCTCGTTTCTGTTCTCATCCAGCGCGTAGAAGGGCGGCTTGCTTTCGTCCAGCAAGGTCGCAAAGGATTGCCGCTGCCGGGTCGAGGAAAAGATGATCCGGCCGTCCGGCAGATAATGCGGCGCCAGGTCATGGCCTTCCTCGGCCTGGATATCCGAGGTGATGATGCGCCGGAGCGCGTCGGTCGCAATCTCGTATTCCCAGAGGTTCCAGGTCGGCTGTTCGTCCTCGTCCAGGTTCGGGTCGAAGGGTCCGCGCATTGCAAATATGAAACGTTCGCCGTCGTAGGAGGCCTCGACGTCGCGCACGTCGCCCATGCCCTGCAGAATGTCTTCCGTGACGTTGATTTCCGCCGCGGTCGGCGATGCGCGTTCGCGCACGATCAGATCGGCACCGATCGTGCCCTCATCAAAAACGAGCAGCTCGCGCGCGTCGGTAACCAGCGGGTCACCCATGTCATCGACCGGCGCCGGTCGCTTCACATAGGCGATCGGCACGTCGACCACGACCGGATCGGCTCCCTGGCCTTCGGCAATGGCGATATTTCCGCCATCGCCCCCGCCTCCGCAGGCACTCAGAGCCAGCGCAAATACCAGGGACAGGCAGTTAGATGATGCGGCCGACACACGACCACACCGATTCCCTACACACACAGACATTGCGACACCTAACGACTTCGCCCGTAACGCTGTCGAGTGTGACCTCGATATCGGTACCGACGCGTACGCGAGGTAACGTAATGCATGAGCAAAACAGCGGACTGTTAACGCGATCACAGAAGCTCGCTGCGGTCCGCGAGATTGTGTTTCCCACGGTGCGCGGGGCGCCGGTTGTCGTGGGATTTGTGCAATGGATTGTCGTTTTTGTCGGCCGCGGGACTGCGCGGCCGCTAGTCTCTTTGCTTGGCTGTCTCGAGCGCTGCTGGCTGGTGCATTGCTGCTGATGAGCATGGACTTCGCAGCCGCCGGTGTCCGTGAACAGGCCCGTCGCATGCACGACCGGCTGGCCGGCGTACCGCCGACCGACCAGGTCCTGAACGACATGGAGTCGACCATCAACACGGGTGGTGGCAGCGACCAGGCCTATATCGACGCGGCTTACATGGCGATGCAGAACAGTGCGTTCTATCGCGTGACGCTGAAGAACTTCGCTGCGCCCTGGACCAATCGCGACTTCGACCAGTTCGTCGAACTGAACGACTACACCGCGACGGTGATAGGCATGATTCGCGACGACGACAGCGCGGACTACCTGCCCTTTACCGAAGTGCTGTCGGCCGACATCCTGTATCGCGGTGCCGGGGGGCTGGGCCTGCCGGCTTACTCTCCATCGGATAACGGTCATTACGCCGAGATGGAGCGCCAGGACCTGGATCTGGGCGATTCCAACGTGCTGTTGCGCTCCTCGCAGACTGTGGCGAACGGCACGCCGCTGGCCGGCGTCGCCGGCGTGATGACCACGCGCGCCGCCGCCGAAGCCTTCTTCGTCGCAGGCACCAACCGCGCGATGTTCCGCTTTACGCTGCTCAACCACCTGTGCAACGACCTTGAGCAGGTGCAGGACACCAGCCAGCCTCCGGACCGGATTCGCCAGGATGTATCGCGCAGCCCGGGCGGCGACAGTCGCGTGTTCCTGAACAACTGCATTGGCTGCCACAGCGGCATGGACCCGCTGGCGCAGGCTTTCGCCTACCACGACTACGACGATACCAGCGGCGCAATGGTCTACTCGCCGGGCGTCGTGCGGCCGAAGTACTTCAATAACGAAGACACTTTTACCTACGGCTTTATTACCCCCGACGATCAGTGGGACAACTACTGGCGTGACGGCGCGAACACCTGGATCGAATGGGACTACGGACCCAACTCGCCGGGCGGCAGCGGTACGGGTGCCGCGAGCCTGGGTCGCGAACTGGCCAATTCGCGCGCGTTCGCGAGCTGCCAGGTCAAGAAGGCCTTCCGTGCGGTGTGCCTGCGCGAGCCGGCCGATCAGACCGATCTCGATCAGCTGAACGCAATGACCGATTCCTTCCGGGCCAACGGCTACCGGATGAAGCGCGTCTTCGCCGAAGCCGCCCTGTACTGCAAGGGGGACTGAGTCATGCATAGCACCAGCAACTCCGTCTACAGCGACAGCTTCCGGCGCCTGCGGTCCGTCGGCCTGAGCCTCGCAGCCAGCGCAGTGGTGGCCGCCTGCGGCGGCGGCGCGGGCACCGAGTCCCTGCCGCCTGGCACCTTGCCCACCAACAGCGACTACAATGGCCCGCCGCCGGCAACCGCCGACGTGCAGGCCTTCATGGTCGAACTCTGGACCAACACGCGCGCCGGCGGGACCGCCGGCTGCGGCGACTGCCATTCCCCCGAAGGCGGGCAGAGCCCGATGTTCGGACGTTCGGATGACGTCAACGATGCGTATGCCGAGAGCAACCAGCTGGTCAGTCGAGACCAGGCCTCGGATTCCCGGCTGGTAACCAAGCTGCTGTCGCCGGGCGGGCACAACTGCTGGCTGGCCAGCGACCAGGCCTGCGCGGACATCATGACCAACTGGATCGAAGCCTGGGTTGGCGGCAGCGGCGATGCCGGCGGCCGGCAAATTCAGCTCAACGCGCCGCCGCTGAATGATCCGGGCGACAGCAGGAACTGGCCGGACCCGGTTCCCGCTGAATTCAGCGAAATCCACAACCTCACGATGCTCCACTGCGGCGATTGCCATGCGAGCGACGGCGCCACCATGCAGCAGTCCCCGTTCTTCGGTGACAGTGACCCGTTCGTGGCCTACGAGGCTGCCAAGTCGAAAATCAATCTCGACGATCCGGATGCATCGCGCCTGGTCGTCAGGCTGGCGGACGAATTCCATAACTGCTGGGAAGTACCGGCGAACGGCGAAGTGAACTGCCCGGCGAGCGCCGCGGCCATGGAAGCAGCGATTACTACGCTGGCCAACTCCATCCCGCTGACCGGGGTGCCCGATGAGCTGGTGATCTCGAAGGCGCTTACCCTGCTGGACGGCACCGTCGCCTCCGGCGGCAATCGTTACGAGAACAACCTGATCGCGCTGTGGGAGTTCAAGGCCGGCGAAGGCAACACCGCTTTCGATACCAGCGGCGTCAATCCTGCGATTGACCTGACGCTGTCGGGCAACGACGTCAGCTGGGTCGGCGGCTGGGGCATCGACATCAGGGAAGGCAAGGCCCAGGGTTCGACAGCGGCCAGCCGCAAGCTGCACGACCTGATAAAGGCGACCGGAGAGTACTCGATCGAAGCCTGGGTCGCACCGGGCAACGTGACCCAGGAAGACTCGCGCATCATCAGCTATTCGGCGGGGACGATGGCGCGAAACTTCACGCTGGGCCAGACGCTGTACAGCTACGACTACTACAACCGAAACGGTGCCAGTGACGCGAACGGCGACCCGGTCCTGACCACGTCGGATGCCGATGAAGATCTGCAGGCGACGCTGCAGCACGTGGTCGTGAACTACGATCCTGTCAACGGGCGGCAGATCTACGTGAACGGCCAGTTCACCGACGACCTGGATCCGATTTCGGGCGACACGCTGGCCGACTGGGACGATAACTTCGCCTTCGTACTCGGCAACGAAGTGTCGAACAACCGGCAGTGGCAGGGGGTTATTCGCATGGTCGCGATTCACAACCGAGTGCTTACGCCGGAGCAGATCCAGCAGAACCTGGACGTGGGCGTCGGCGAGAAGTTCTTCCTGCTGTTCTCGATCGCAGACGTAATCGGCGTACCCGATAGCTATATCCTGTTCGAGGTCAGCCAGTTCGACAGCTACAGCTACCTGTTCAACACGCCGATCTTCATCAGCCTGGATGACCAGGCCCAGGTGAATAACGTGCCGCTGATCGGCATGCAGATCGGCATCAACGGCGGCCTGGCCGACGTCGGCCAGGCTTACGCCACGCTGAACACTACGCTGAACGATCCGCAGGGCCAGATCCTGTCGAGCCTCGGCACGGTGGTACCGCTGGAGAACGGCCCGGCCGTCGACGAGTTCTTCCTGGCCTTCGACCAGCTCGGCAGCGAGTTCGGCCCGGTGACGCCACCGGCCAACCTGAACCCGCCGCCGGAAGTCCTGGCCGGGCCGCAGCCTGATGTCGGCATCCGCACCTTCGACGAGATCAACGCGAGCATGTCCGAGGTAACGGGTGTGCCGACCACCGAGGTGCAGGCGACCTACGATCTCGTGCGGCAACAGCTGCCGGGCGAAGCCGCGGTGATGACGTTCTCGTCCGCCCAGCAGATCGGTATCGCGCAGCTCGCGATCGGCTACTGCGACGCGTTGGTCGAGAACGACACCTACCGGAGCAATTTCTTCGATGGCTACGATTTCGACGACGCGCCGTCGGTGGCCCTGGCCTCCGGCGTGCGCGGCGGTGTCATCACGCCGCTGATCAACGACGTGATGGGCCAGCTGCTCAACTCGCAGCCGGACTTCAACGCAAGCTACGACGAGCTGAGCGCCCTGATCGACGCGCTGATCGTCAGCGCGCCGCCGCCGGGTGGGCCGCCGGCCAACTCACCGCAGCGCACGCGCGACATCACCAAGGCCGCCTGTGCCGCGGTGCTGGGCAGCGCGCCGGTGCTGGTGCAGTAAGCCGATCAACCTGATTAAAGCTGGAAGCAAAGCCATGGCCAAGCGAAAGATCCGCAACTATTTCGAACCGCAGCGCCACCCCGATCATCCGCGGCCGATAACCCGGCGGCAGATGATCTCGCAGGGGTTCATGACGGGCGCGGCGACCGTGACCATGGGCAGTGCCTTCAGCCTGTTCGGCAATCCGCGGGCGGCCTACGCAGCGCTCGCGCCGGACCTCGAGCCGCTGAAAGCCGGTTGCCCGCAGATCAAGGGCAACGTGTTCAATCCGGTGCCGTTCATCTGCTTCGATCTGGCGGGCGGCGCGAACATGGCCAATTCGAACGTGCTGATCGGCGGACAGGACGGTCAGTTCGACTTCCTGTCCACGGCCGGCTACAGCAAGACCGGCCTGCCGGGTGACATGATTCCCGGGGTGCCCGAAGCGGCGCCGTCCGAAACCGCCACCAGCAACGGCGACCACACCGATACCAGCCTCGGCCTCGCGTTTCACAGCGACAGCGCGTTCATGCGCGGCATCATGGACAAGCTGCAGCCCGGGCGCTTTGGCAGTGTCAACGGCGCGGTGATCCCGGCCCGTTCCGAGAACGATACCGGCAACAATCCGCACAATCCGCTTTACGCGCTCGCGCAGGCCGGCGCCGACGGCGAACTGCTGACGCTGATCGGCTCGCGCGCATCGGATTCCGGCGGCAACTCGATGGCCCCGGCAATGATGATCGACCCGGAGCTGCGCCCGACCAAGATAGACCGGCCAAGCGACGTGACCGGGCTGGTGGACACCGGCCAGCTGACCGGCATCCTGGGCCAGGACGACGCGGTTGCGGTGATGGAATCGATCTACCGGCTAAGTGACGGCAAGATGGAAGCGCCCGGCATCAACGCCGACACTGTGGTCAAGGACCTGGTCAAGTGCGGTTACCTGAAGTCTGCCGACGTGGCGGATCGGTTCGGCGACCAGTCGGCGTTCGACATATTTTCGGATCCGGACATCGTCGGCCCGGCCGGCATCTTCGGCGTCGACGAGTTCAACAACGACCGCGAGTTCCAGAAGACCGCGTCAGTCATGAAGCTGGTGCTGAACGGCTATGCCGGCGCCGGCTGCGTAACCATGGGCGGCTACGACTACCACGGCGGCCGCCGCGCCGAGGGCGAAGTCAAGGACCTGCGCGCCGGCCGCTGCATGGGTGCCTGCCTGGAATACGCCGCGCGCCTGAACGTGCCGCTGATGCTCTACGTATTCAGCGACGGCTCGCTGTCGAGCAACGGCGCGATCGACGACACTCTGGACGGCCGCGGCAAGGGCGAGTGGACCAGCGACAACCAGTCCACGGCCGCGTCCTTCTTCCTGGTCTATAACCCGGGCGGACAACCGGTCCTTCGCGGCGGTACTCCCGAGGAGATCGCGCGCCATCAGCAGATCGGCTGGTTCCGCTCCGATGCATCGGTCGAGACCGCGAGCACGCCGGTGGCCAACAACGTGAACCTGCTGGTCGAGGCGGTGGCGCTGAACTACATGGCGCTGCGCGGTACCGAGGCAGACTTCGCGAACCGTTTCCCGATGCACGGGCTCGGCAACGGGACGCTGCGCGACAGCCTGACGGCATTCCAGTCGATCGTCTGACCTGCGCGCCTGGGCCGTCCGCGCGCGCCCGCGCGCCGGCCAAGTGGCCAGCGTATTTCACATAACGTGACGCATGCACGTCGTCCCGCGGCACGGCGCCGCAAGAATACGGGCTCAGATACGCCCGAGTCCCATATGCCAGCCCCTGACGTCGATAGCCTGCTCGCCTGCCCCCGCTGCGACGCGCCACTCGCGCGCGCCGCCGATGCCTATAGCTGCGGCGGCTGCAAGGTCGATTTTCCCGACCTGGGCGGACTGCCCTTCCTGTTCGCCGAGCCCGGCTACGCGCGGGCCGAGTGGCGGAACCGTGCCCAACATGCACTTGGCGAGCTCCGCGCGGATCACGACCGGTGCGACCGGGAGCTCACGCAGAACAACGCAGAAGCGACGCAGCGGCGCCTGGAGTTGCTGCGCAATGCGTGCGCCGCGCAGTCAGAGTGCCTGTCCGAACTACTGACGCCGCTGCTGGCCGACAATTCACCCGCGCCGCGCGAAACCTACCTCGCCCTGCGCACCCGGCTGCCGCTGGACCAGGGCCTGAACACCTACTACCAGAATATTCACCGTGACTGGTGCTGGGGCGACGAGGAAAACGCGCGCTCGCTGGAACTGGTGGCCGGCAAGCTCCCGGAGCATGGCGGGAAAGTGCTGGTACTCGGCGCCGGTGCCGGGCGGCTCGCCTATGACCTGCACCAGACCGGCAAACCCGAACTGTGCATCGCGTTCGACTTCAACCCGTTGCTGGCGCTTATCGGCGACGCGCTCGCTCGCAGGCAAACCGTCCCGCTCTGGGAGTTTCCGATTGCGCCGCGACAACTCACCGATACGGCAATTC
>CBFCXA010000099.1:0-8149 GCA_965601985.1 uncultured Chromatiales bacterium
CGTGTCCTGGAAACGGGCGGTCGCCAATCCCTGACTCGGCAAGCAACACCTGCTCTCGCAGCTGTCACACGTAGCTGCGGCCCAGGCGTCTGGGGAGGCCGGCGAGGAGTTCGTAGCCGATGGTGCCGGCGTGGCGGGCGACTTCGTCGACGGAGAGCTGCTTGCCCCAGAGTTCGACCGGGCTGTCGATGGTGACATCGGGCAGGTCGGTGACGTCGATGGTGATCAGGTCCATGGATACGCGGCCGGCGAGCGGGGCACGCCGGCCGTTGACAAGGACCGGGGTGCCGTTGGCCGCGTGGCGCGGGTAGCCGTCGCCGTAGCCCATCGGCACGGTGGCGATGCGCGACGGGCGGGTCGCGGTCCAGGTGGCGCCGTAGCCGACCGACTCGCCTGTATCGAGATCACGCAGGGCGATTACCCGGGAGCTGACGGTCATGGCCGGTTTGAGTTCCGCTCCGGCCGGCAGCGAACGTTCGAACGGCGAGCCGCCGTAGAGCATGTAGCCGGGTCGGATCCACTGGCGGCGGGTTTCCGGCCACGCGAGGATCGCGGCGGAGTTCGCCACGCTGTGCGGCAGGTCCAGGCCGGCAACGGCGGCATCGAATGCGTCGAGCTGGCGGCGCGTCATTGAATCGTCCGGATCGTCGGCACAGGCGAGATGGGTGGCCAGCACCGGGCCCGGCTGCACATGGTCCATCGCCGCGAGCCGCACGCAGGCATCGCGGCAGTCGGACAGCGGCAGGCCGAGCCGGTGCATACCGGAGTCAATTTTCAGCCACGTGGTAATTGCTGCGGCCGGTCTTGCGCGAGCCAGCATGTCGAGCTGTTCCTGCGTGGTCAGCATCAGCCAGAGCCCGTGCGCCGCCGCCGCATCGATGTCGTCTTCGTCAAGCGGGCCTTCGAGCAGCAGGATCGGCGACGAAATGCCCGACTCGCGCAGCTCAATGGCTTCGTCCACACGCGCCACGGCGAACGCGTCGACACCGTCGCCCATCGCGCGCGCGACTTCTACTGCACCGTGGCCATAGGCATTGGCCTTGATCACCGCGAGAATACGCGCGCCGGGCGCCTTCGCCGCGGCCAGCGCCAGGTTGTGGCGCACGGCGTTGAGGTCGACTACGGCGAGATTGGGTTGCGTCATTAGATAAGCCTGGCGACCCGCGACTGGGGCGAGCTCATTCTATGCGCCATCGGTGCGCGCGCATAATAGGCTTGTCAAGCCGTTGAGCCCAGGCAGACCATAGGAAACACCTATTGACGACACCGGAGCGACATCGCTGGATAGCGCACGTCGACCTCGATGCTTTCTTCGCCAGCTGCGAACAGCGTGACGAACCGGCCTACCGTGGGCGACCGGTCGTGGTCGGCGCGCTGCCGGGCGGGCGCGGCGTGGTGGCGGCCGCGTCCTACGAGGCGCGCGAGTACGGGATCCATTCGGCCATGCCGATCGCAGAGGCGTATCGCCGCTGCCCCGATGCCGTGTATGTGCGGCCCGATCATGACAAGTACCAGCGGGAGTCGCGGCGCATTTTCGCGCTGCTGAAAGACATCACGCCGCGCGTCGAGGCCGCGTCGATCGACGAAGCGTATCTCGACGTCAGCGGCCTGGAGCGACTGGTCGGGCCGCCGGAGAAGATCGGGCAGGACATCAAGCAGAAGATCCTGGACGCGACCGGGCTGACTGCGTCCGTCGGCATCGGCCCGAACCGATTGATCGCCAAGCTCGGCTCCGAGCATCGCAAGCCCGACGGCCTGACCGTGGTGGCACCGGACGACGTAGCGGATTTCCTCGCGCCGATGCCGGTCAGCAACCTGCGCGGCGTCGGCCGCAAGACGCTGCCGCATTTCGAGCGGCTGCACATCCATACCGTCGCCGAGTTGCGCGCGGCGTCGATGGCAACCCTGGAGGAAGAGTTCGGGCCAAGCACCGCGGCCAAGTTCCTGCGCCAGGCCCACGGCATTGCCTCCGACGAGGTGGTGACTGACCGGCAGCGCAAGAGCATCTCAAAGGAGCGCACGTTCGAGCACGATCTGACTGACGATCGGCAGCTGAAGGACAGGCTGCAGGAACTCTCCGCCGGCGTCGCGCGGATCGCGCGCCGTGAAGGCCTGGCCGGCAGGGTGGTCACGCTGAAGATCCGCTTCGCCGGTTTCGAAACCCACACGCGCCAGCGCAAGCTGCCCGGCGCGACCTGGGACGAGCGCGTGCTGCTGGACACTGGCTGGTCGCTGTACCGGCGCGGCGACTTGCCGAAAAAATCCGTGCGACTGATCGGTATCGGCCTGAGCGACTGGAGCAAGGCGAGCCCGCAGGACGACCTCTTCGCCCAGACCGTCGACGACAATCCGGACGACCGTCTGCTCGAGACGATCGATGCCGTCAACGCACGCTTCGGCGGCGGCAAGCTCCGGCTCGGACTGCGCCGCGACGGCGGCGACTGATCCGGTTCAGGTCTTCGAGGCGTCGAAGATGCTCTGGATGGATGAGTCCAGCATCGCGTTGAACTCGTCGTCCGTCTGCTGCGCCGACAGCCCTTCGCTGAGCGCGCGCGAGAAGCTCGCGACCATGCCGTTCTGCCGACTCAGTCGCTGGTTGGCCTCTTCACGGGAATAGCCGCCGGACAGGGCCACGACCTTCAGCACGTTCGGGTGCGCGATGCAGTCTGCGTACAGGTTGTCCTTCTCCGGCAGGGTCAGCTTCAGCATCACCAGGTCGCCTTCCGGTAGCGCGTCCAGCTGCGCGACCAGTTCGGCGTGCAGCAGGTCTTCCGCAGCGGCCTTTTCCGGGCAGTTGATATCGACTTCCGGCTCGATGATCGGCACCAGACCGGCCGCGACGATCTGTTTGCCGATTTCGAACTGCTGCGCCACGTTTGCCTTGATGCCGGCCGCATTTGCGTGCTTGATCACCGAACGCATCTTGGTGCCGAAAATGCCCTTGCTCTTGGCCTTCTCCAGCAGGGCGTCGAGCCCCGGTATCGGCTTCATCAGCTGCACGCCGTCGGCCTCGTCGGCCAGGCCCTTGTCGACTTTCAGGATCGGCACCACGCCTTTGACTTCCCACAGGTACTCGGCGGTCGGCCGGCCCTCGATGTCGCGATCCATGGTGTTCTCGAACAGGATTGCGGCGAGAATGCGCGCGCCATTAAAAGGCGGGCTGGTGATGATGCGCGTGCGCATTTCATGCACCCGGGCGAACATCTCGTCGTCGCCGGAGTAGTCGGTTTCCGGAATGCCGTACAGGCGCAGTGCTTTGGGCGTGCTGCCGCCGCTCTGGTCGAGCGCGGCAATAAAGCCGTCGTCATTCTGGAATTTGGCTTTTTGTGCTTCGTAATTGCTCACGTCGATCCCCGGCTAAGTGAAACAGGTCGGGAATTCTAAACGGCGGCCGCGGTCGGTCGCTACCTTCGGACGCCGACGCCGAGTGTCGGGTAGCCTGTCGGCATCCAGCCCGGATGAATCCGCGAAGCACAGGCATAACGAACTGTTTTATATGAATAATTTACTACCCCTGCAAACCGGCAGCGGCACCCGTCAATGCGACTGCACCTGATTCTGGGCGATCAGCTGGATATACAGGCTGCCGCGCTGACGCAGCTGGATCGCGACACCGACATCTTGCTGATGGCCGAGGTGGTCGAGGAAGCCGAAGAGGTAGCGAATCATCGCCAGCGGCTGGTGCTGTTCCTGTCATCCATGCGGCACTTCGCCGGCGAACTCGAGGAGAGCGGTTTTACGGTTCGCTACGTCAAACTGGACGATGACGGGAACTCTCAGAGCCTCGGCGGCGAGCTGTCGCGAGCCGTCGACGTGCTCGAGCCGGCGACCGTCAGCGTTACCCAACCCGGCGATCATCGGGTCGCCACGCAACTGCGACAGGCGCATCCGAACATCGAGTTCCTGCCCGATGACTCGTTCACCTGCTCGCTCGAGTTCTTCGAAGACTGGGCGACGGGGCGCAAGGAGCTAGTGATGGAGTATTTCTATCGCGAGCGGCGACGCGCGCTGAATGTGCTGATGGATGGTCGGAAACCCGAAGGCGGGCAGTGGAACTACGACAAGGAAAACCGCGAGGCGTTTTCGAGCGCACCCGAAGTCCGTGCACCATACCGCGCGCGCCCTGATGCGATCACAAAAGAGACTATCGAACTGGTAGAGGCGAACTGGCCGAATGCGCCGGGCAAACTCGCGCACTTCCACTGGCCGGTCACCCGCGCCGAGGCCAGGCGCGCGCTCGATGACTTCATAGAGCACCGGCTGCCGGATTTCGGCACTTATGAAGACGCGATGTGGGCCGGCGAGCCGACGCTTTATCACTCGCGCCTGGCCGCCAGCCTGAACCTGAAACTGATCCGGCCGATGGAATGCGTCGAGGCCGCAATTGCGGCGTATCAGAGCGGCCACGCCAGGCTGAACAATGTCGAAGGCTTCGTGCGCCAGCTGATCGGCTGGCGGGAATTCATTCGCGGCGTCTACCACCACGAGGGGCCCGACTACGGCGAGCGTAACGGACTGGAAGCCGACGGTGAGCTGCCTGACTGGTTCTGGAACGGCGATACCGACATGAACTGCCTGCGCCACTGCCTCGGCGAAGTCGTCGACGACGCCTGGGGCCACCACATTCCGCGGCTGAGGGTGATCGGCAATTTCGCGCTCGTCGCCGGCATACGCGCCCAGGCCGTCAACGACTGGTTCCGGGGCATGTACGTCGATGCGGTCGACTGGGTCACCGCGCCGAACGTGATCGGCATGTCGCAGCACGCCGACGGCGGTGTGGTTGGTACCAAGCCGTATGCGGCCAGCGGCAAGTACATCCAGCGCATGTCGAACTACTGCGACGGCTGCCGCTTCAACGTGAAGCAGAGGTCTGGCGAAGAAGCCTGCCCGTTCAACGTGTTCTACTGGGACTTCCTGATCCGCCATCGCGAACGCTTCCGCGGCAACCGGCGCATGGCGATGATCCTGAAGAACGTCGACCGGCTGGACGGCGACGAGCGCGATGCCATCCGGTCACAGGCGCGGAAACTGCGCGCAGCCAACAGAATTACCGAAGGCTGAGCCTGCGTCAGCTGTCGTGCAGACCTTCCAGATCGGCGATGTAGTCGAGTACCTCGGGATTCGCCAGCGCATCGCGGTTCTTGGCCGGCTCGCCGTTCACGGTATCGCGCACCGCCAGTTCCACCAACTTGCCGCTGCGCGTTTTCGGCGTTTCAGGAATCGCGAAAATACGCGCCGGCACGTGCCGCGGTGAACAGTTCTGACGGATCGTCTGCCGGATCCTGGTGTCCAGCGCATCGTCCAGTTCCAGGCCTTCGCGCAGCGCGACGAACAAGAGCACGCGCACATCGTCGCCCCAGCGCTGTCCAACCGCGACACTTTCCAGCACCTCGGGCAGCTTCTCGACCTGGCGGTAAATCTCCGCGGTACCGATACGCACACCGCCCGGGTTGAGCACTGCATCGGCGCGGCCGAGGATGCGCATGCCGCCGGACCGCGTGATTTCGGCCAAATCGCCATGCGCCCAGACGCCCGGAAAACGCTCGAAGTACGCGGCCCGGTACTTGCGATCGTCCGGGTCGTTCCAGAAACCCAGCGGCATCGACGGGAACGGCCGGGTACATACCAGGTTGCCAACCTCGCCCTGCACCGGCTCGCCGGCATCATTGAAAATCTCGACCGCCATGCCCAGTCCGAGGCACTGCAGCTCGCCGCGCCGTACCGGCAGGATCGGATTGCCCAGCGCAAAGCAGCCGAGCAGGTCCGTGCCACCGGAAATCGACGCCAGCTGAATGTCTTCCGCGACGCTCTCGTATACATAGTCGAACGTGGCCGGCCCGAGCGGCGCACCGGTCGACAGCAGGCAGCGCAGCGACGACAGATCGAAGTCCCGGCCCGGTCTAAGCCCGGATTTCTGCAGCGCCGACAGATAGCCGGGACTGGTGCCGAACACGGTCAGCCGTTCCTGCTCGGCAATCTCCCACAGCACGCGGCCGTCGTCGGCCATCGGCGAGCCGTCGTAGAGCAGCAGGGTCGCGCCGGAGGCCAGGCCCGAGGCCAGCCAGTTCCACATCATCCAGCCACAGGTGGTGAAGTAGAACAGCCGATCATGCTCGCCGATGTCCGTGTGCAGCTGGTGCTCCTTCAGGTGCTGCAACAGGGCGCCGCCGACCCCGTGCACGATGCACTTGGGCGGTCCGGTGGTGCCCGAGGAATACAGGATGAACAGCGGGTCGTCGAAGGCGACCGGCGTGAACTCAAGCGGCGCCCCGGGGCGGCAGAACTCAGACCAGTGCCGGAGCGGCTCGCGCCGGGCACCACCGAAGTCTGCGTCGAGGAACTCGAACCAGACCGCGGACTCGATGCTGTTCACCTGCCCGAGCACGGTCTCGATCGTCGGCCAGCAGTCGATTCGCTTGCCGTTGTAGCGGTAGCCGTTGGCGCAGAACAGTACCTTGGGGCATGCCTGGCCGAAGCGGTCGACCACCGCGCTGGCACCAAAATCCGGCGAACAGGAGGTCCAGACCGCACCGAGACTCGCGGTCGCCAGCATTGCGATGATTGCCTCCGGGCAGTTTGGCAGCATGCCGGCAACCCGGTCGCCCTGGCCTACGCCGGCTTCGCGCAGGCCCGCGGCGCAGGCGGCAACCGCGCCACGCAGCTCGTCGAAGTTAAGTTCCCGCCGGGCGCCGGTCTCGGATCGGAACACCATCGCGCTTCGGTCGCCCGGGTGGCGCAGCAGGTTTTCGGCGTAGTTGAGCCGGGCGCCGACGAACCACCGGGCGCCAGGCATGGCGTCCGGATGCTCCAGCACCAGCGACGCCGGCGTATGGAACTGGACGCCGCAGAAGTCGGCCAGGTCGGCCCAGAATGCGTCGAGATGCTCGACCGACCAGCGATGCAGTTCATGGTAGTCGCCAAGGCCCCGCCCGGCCATAAATCGCCACATGGCAGTATCCGCCGCACGCGCCGCGTCCGGCTGCCAGAGCATGTCGCTGGAAGTCACTGATGCCGACCCGTGCCGTCAGAAAACCAGACATCGAGAATACAAGTGGACGGAATATTCACGGATCGAACGCTGTGGTCAGGTTCCGGTCGATGGCGATCGCCGGAATCGGGCGGTACCGCGGCCAGCGCCAGCAGGCAGATTGTCGATCCAAGCGTGAAGCGCATGCTGAAGACTGGCCGAATCAGCGCAGCCATTGCAAGGTCTCAGCCGGATACCGGGCCCGACAATTGCCTGCCGTCGGCGATCGCTAACTGCCGGCTGGAGTCGTTTCGGATCTCCACATCGCCAAGGCAAACGATATCGGCCCCGAATGCGACATCACCGTGAACAGAAATGCTCGTGCAGTTTTTCAGTGACGGCGGCCCGGATGCGAAGCGCTGATCGAAATCGGCAATCTTGCCGAAACAGGCCGCGTCGAGATTGACCACGCAGGGCCCTAGTTCGGCCGCTCGAACTTCAGTCAATGTGTAGTCCGCCTCCAGCTGGTAACAGTCGGAGCGGATCAGCAGCAGGTCGCTGGTCTTTTTCACCGGCAGGAATCGCGAGCGCGGCACCACCACGGCCTGCGCGCCTTCGAACAGGGAGATGGCCGCACCCATGGCCGACTCCAGCTGGAACACTTTCGGGCTCGAGCCGTCAGTCGGGTCCAGATGCTTTTCGTTGCGAATCATCGGCAGGTCCAGCACCTGGTCGGAGTCCTGCTCCAGGGTATCGGACAGCACGCGCAGGTTTACCCACAGGTTGTTGGTGTTGAAGAACCGATGCCGCGTGATGTCCTGAAACTTTTCGCTATCGGCCGGATCGCATTGCGCCGACTCGCGCAGGTTGAGCCGGCCGTCTGCCGCGATTGCCAGGTGCCCGCCCTTGCGGTCGTTCGCGGTGCGCTCGGCGACCTCCATGATGAAGGGCACATCGTGTTTGGCCATATAGCCGAGGATTTCCAGCGACAGCGTCGCGCCGAGGTTATCGGCATTGGACACGAACAAGAACTCGATGCCCGCATCCAGCAACGCGGCCAGCGTGCCGGAGGAACGCAGCGCCGCGTAGAACTCGCCGTGCCCCGGCGGGCTCCACTCCAGTTTCGGGTTCTGCGGCCATTGTGCCGGCCGCCCGTCTTCGGCCAGAACCTTCGGGTACCGG
>CBFCXA010000100.1:0-8147 GCA_965601985.1 uncultured Chromatiales bacterium
GGCATGTTTTCGTAGCAGGCCTGGTAAGCTGCCGCGCGCCGGGCCAGGAACAGGCGCGGGTCGTCGTTCTGTTCGGAGATATCGTTCGCATAGTCGTTGTCGACTTCGTGGTCGTCCCAGGTAAACATCCAGGGACAGGCCGCGTGCGCGGACTGCAGGTCGGAGTCGCTCTTGTACAGCCCGTAGCGGGCGCGGTAGTCGTCCAGCGTGTAGCACTCGTGCGTGTTGTGCTGCCGAACGCGTTCGGTGCCCCAGGAGAGCTCGTAGATGTAGTCGCCGACGTGCACGATCAGGTCGAGTTCGTCGTCGAGCATATGGCGGTAGGCGGCGTAGTAACCGTGCTCGTATTGCTGGCAGGACGCGAGCGCCAGGCGCAGCCGGTCAGGCGATGCTCTGAACCCCGGTGCGGTGCGCGTGCGCCCGATCGGGCTCTCGGCGTCGCCGACCCGGAAGCGATACCAGTATTCGCGGTCCGGCTCCAGACCGGCAGGTTCCACGTGCAGGGAGTGACCCCAGTCGGGCGTCGCGTAGGCGGTACCGGATTGCACTATTCGGCGCATCCGATCATCGCCGGCTATCTCCCAGGTCACCGGCAGGATCTCGGGATCCATGCCGCCGGCCGGCGCCAGCGGCGTCGGAGCCAGACGGGTCCAGAGCACGACGCTGTCGGGCAACGGAAAACCCGAAGCCACGCCGAGCGTGAACGGGTTGCCGTCGAAGTGCGCACGCCCGAGCGCGCGCCCGGGCAGCCCGCTTACAAGGCCGGTGCCGAGCAGGGCGGATCCGCAGGCAATTAAAGCGCGGCGATGCAGTCCGGGCATTCTTGGTCGATCCGTTGTCAAGCGAGAAACGTAGCGCCAGCGTATTACAGCTTGATGAGGGCGGTCACCGTCCGCTGCTGGCGCTGTCGCCCACAAAAAAGCCCCGGCACAAGGCCGGGGCTCCGGGTAGCGAATGTGCTCGTCGTCAGAGCGGCGGTGCCGGCTCCTGCTCCAGCGCGTAGCGCTCGAGTGACGACAGGCTCGGGCCGTAGACCGTTTCCGGCGCCTCTAGATACTTCGGGTCGAGCTTCTCGGCCGCCGCGATCAGGTCGCGCGGCAGGTCATCCAGGCTTTTCTGGGTGCCCATGAAGCTCGTATACATGATGTGGCCGGGCGCCTGGCCCATCAGCATCCATGGCAGCCAGGGTGTGACTCGCGCCCAGCTGCCGTTGTAATGCGTGCTGGTCTGCGACTCGTCCTGGAGGTCGTCGAGGTCGATGTTGTACAGGAATGATTCGGTCACCCGGTTCATTTCGCCCGAGGATTCCCGCGGCCACTTCTCCGGGTCCAGCGCGCTCTTGTAGTACAGGTGAATGTGCGTATCCAGGCGCACGTTGTTCTGGTAGATGTTCGGGTCCCAGGGCAGTATGAATGGGATCTTCGGCTTCGGTGCGTCGGCATTCAGCCCGCCGTAGTCCGGCGGCGGCGGGAAGAACGGCGTCAGGTCGACGTTGAACGGATCGTTGGCGATCGGCACCACGCGCACTGTTTCGCCGGTCAGCGGGTTATCCCAGGTGTCCATGATCTTGCCGGCGCGTCCGAACTTCTGTTCGCGGTAGAAGCCCACTTCGCGCAGCACCTTGTGATAACCCTCGCCGTTCTCCATCGGGATCAGGCGTGCGACCGAGAAGCCCTCCATGATGAACAGGTCCATGAGCGGGCGGTCCGGCATGACCGCCGAGACCATGCCTTTGTACCAGCCGACCTTGGTTTTGCTGGTATCGAGGTCGCCCTGCAGACGCGCAAAGGCCTTCATGTTGTCGACCGGCTTGCTCAGGTCGAGGTACGGGCCGCGCAGGGATTTTTCCTTTGCCTGTGCATGGGCACCGGCGCGGGCTACTGGTGCAGCGGCGGAGAACGCGGCAGCGGTAGCTGCGCCGATGCCGAGCGTATTGATCAACTGACGGCGGGAAACCTGGGGGAAATTCTTCGTTGTCATCGGCGGCTCACTCCTTACGACGTGCCAGAGTGCAGCCTGATGTTGGCGAAATCAACCGCGACCGGCGGCGTGGCGCTCCGGGGCGACGACTTGTGTCAGGCCACCTTGCGCGAGCCGACCAGCGCGTCGATCTGCCGGCGCGCGTCGGCCAGGCTGGCTTGCCAGTCTTCAGCGATGCCGTCTGCCGCAACAATGTCTACCTGCCGGATGCCGAGAAAGCCGAGAAACTGGCGCAGGTAGTCGGACACGTAGTCCGAGTCGCTGCCAAGGCGCGTTCCGCCGGAGGTGATCACCAGGATGCCGTGCTTGTCTCGAAGCAGGCCCTGAGAGCCTTCTTCAGAGTAGCGAAACGTCGCGCGTGCCCGCGCCACCAGGTCGATCCAGGCTTTGAGTGTCGCCGGAACGCTGAAATTGTAGATCGGTGTGGTGATGATCAGGATGTCGGCTGCCGCCAGTTCGGCAACCAGTTCGTCGGACAGCGCCAGTCGATCGCGCTGGGCCTGGCTGAGCTGGTCGACGGGCGTGGCACTGGCGGTGATCCAGGTGTCGTCGATGAATTCGATGCCGTTGGCGAGGTCGCGCGACGTGACGCTGCGAATCGAGCCGATTGCCGACAGGCGCGCGACCAACTCGTCCCCCAGCGTGCGGCTGTTGGAGTTGTCGCGCCGGGGGCTGGCGTCGACGCGCAGAATCGTCTTGTCCGTCGTCTCACTCATCGGATACCTACCGCGAAGAGGCTTTCGTTCGGCGGTCTGTTTCGGACTCGCCGAACCCGGGCGGCTACCCTGTCACGTCCGCTCAGGGCCCGCTGCTGTTCTGCCGTGATCGCTCAGGGAGCGGGTAAGGCCATCGGCAGAGGCTGCGCGGAAAAGATCAGGCTGCCGGCGGTGTTTTCCG
This sequence comes from uncultured Chromatiales bacterium, assembly GCA_965601985.1. Lineage (GTDB taxonomy): Bacteria > Pseudomonadota > Gammaproteobacteria > Steroidobacterales > J054. The sequence goes on from CBFCXA010000100.1 coordinate 2,878, forward strand.
TCTGCCAGGTCAGGGCAAGCCGTCCGAGCAGGAAGCTGTAACGCGTGGTCGACTCAAGCGCCTTTAAAAAACGCGCTTCGACCTCGTCCCTGGGGGGCGGGCAGGCCATGCGAGTGCCGGCAATCGGCCCGTCGATGGTCAGGCTGCCGGCCGTTTCGCCGGTCTTTATCGATGCGGTGTAGCGATTGCAGCCGCTCGTGCCTGCTACCCGTGAGTCGCCGAATATCAGCGTGACTTCGACATCTTCCGGTACCGGGCCGCCCGGCCGGAATTCGTCCAGTCGCCATTCGAAACCGGCGAGATCTTCGATCGTCTGCCGCCCCTGGTCGATGGTTTCCGTCTCTGCGAACTGCCCGTCGCGCAGAGCGAACTGTCGCTCGAATTTCTGCCCCGGGCAGCAGGCGGCGTCTTCCGGACCGGCCTGCACGACATTCAGCGTTACCGTGCCGGCCTGCAGCCGGGCATCGCGAATCCTTACCCGATCGCCCAGGGGCACAGTCCCGATGTTGATCACCTGGCCGGCGTCATTACGTGCCAGCAGTGCGACGTAGTCGAAGGTGCCGGAGCCGCCGCCGCTGGTGTACAGCAGCACGACCGCCTCGTCCTGGCCGTCGCCGTCCATGTCGCCGGGCAGGAACAGATCGCCCGCAAGTCCCGCATTCGGCGCTGACGCGCCGCCGGCGACTGCTTCGCCCCGCCAGCGCCCGCTGCGCAGGGTAAACGGCGAGTAGTCGGTGCCGAGGTAGCGCGCGTTGGCCGCTTCTTCCAGGGTCGGTGGCCCGGTGCGCCCGGTCGCCGCCGGCGCTGGAGCAGGTTCGGGCGCCTGGCTTACGGGTGGCTGTGCTGCGGGTGGCTCGGGCTGGCAGGCCGCGAGCATGGCGAGCAGCAAGACAGTACCTGCCAGCGGCAGTGGCGGACGCATCGGTCGTCTCCGTATCGGGCTTGTCGCATTATCGCTCAATGCGGCCGATTGATTCCGCTATCCTCATCGCATGGCCGTGCGTCGCATACTCAGAATGGGGCACCCGCTGCTGCGCGAGGTGGCCCGTGAACTCTCTGCAGAGGAAATCGGCAGCCCGGCGATCTCGACACTGGTGGCCGACATGGTCGACACGTTGAAAGATTACGGCGGTATCGGGCTCGCCGCGCCGCAGGTCGGTGAGTCGCTGCGCCTGGCAATCATCGAAATTCCCGGTGGGCCGACCCGTTACGGTGAGCTCGACTCGATGCCGCTGCAGGTCTATGTGAACCCGGTGATCGATGTGCTGGACCCGGCGACGGCCGGCTACTGGGAAGGCTGCCTGTCGGTGCCGGGTCTGCGCGGCTTCGTCGAGCGCCCGCAGCACATTCGTGTGCGCTATACCGGCATCGATGGTGACAGCCGCGAAGTCGAACTCGAAGGCTTTACCGCGACGGTCTTTCAGCACGAATTCGATCACCTCGACGGGCGTTTGTATGTGGACCGGATAAGCGATACGCGCCTGCTCGCGTTCGAGCGCGAGTTCGAACGCTACCTGACGCCCGAGGCCAGGCGCTGAGACCGATTCACGCTTTGCCGTGGATTTCGAGGAACGCGGCGACCGTCCGGTCGACGTGTGCGTGGCGCTCGGCCGCCGGGATTTCGTCGATCAGGCCCAGCACCAGTCGCGTCAGGTACTGGTCGGCCACCATGGCCATGAAACTGCCGGCGGCGCGCGGGTAGTCGTCGATGTCCAGCACCGCCGCGTGTCGCTCGAGAAACCCGGCCAGCCGGTGAATGGTGAGCTGCGGGCCGCTGGCGTAGAACAGGCGGGCCACCGCCGGCTGAGTCGGCGTCTCGGCGATCACCAGTCGATGCATGCTGATCACGTCGGGATCGGCGAGCAGGCGCAGGTAACTGTCGGCCACTGATTTCAGTCCGCCTTCCAGCGTGATGTGCCGATCGGAATCCGGGCGGAGTTCGTACTGCCGGATCTTGCCCTCGATACAACTCTTGAACAGCTCATCCTTGTTCTCGAAGTGCGAGTAGACCGTCTGTTTCGATACGCCGGCTGAGTTGGCGATGCTGTCCATCGAGGTGCGCTCGAAGCCTTCGTCCAGGAACAGCCGCGCGGCTGATTCGCGGATGCTGGCGCGCTTTTCCTCGCTCTTCGGCCGGCCGGGGCGGGCAATCTGGTGATCTTCTCTCAAAGTCATACTGGACAGTCTAGTATTTGTGTGGCCTAATATCAAACCATACCGTCCAGTTTAACGAACAGATTCTTTCCTGCCAACCGCAGCGTTTCGAGAAAAACCATGTTTATTAGAGTTTTAGCTGCGATGATCGGATTGGCCGCCGCGGGTCTGCTGACCGCCTGCGGACCGGAAGAGGTGTCGCGCGAATCGCTGCCGCTGAAACAGGTGGCCACTATCGCGGTGACTGAATCCAGTGGCTACGAGCAGCTGAGCAGCTACACCGGGCGGGTCGAGGCGCTGCTGGACAGTGCGCTCGGCTTCGAGGTCGGCGGGCTGTTGTCCGCGGTCAGGGCCGATGAGGGCCGGCGCGTTGCCAAAGGCGAGCTGCTTGCGCGTCTGGACACCGCTCGACTCAAGGCCCGCCGGGCCGAGGCCGCCGCCGCGCTGGACAGCGTGCGTGCCGATTTGAAGCTGGCCGAATCGACGCTGGAACGAACTCAGGACGCGTTCTCTTATAAAGGCGTGTCGCGGCAGCAGCTCGACGAGGCACGGCAGCAGGTCACCAGTCTGCAGGCCGGCGAGCGGGTCGCCGCTGCGCGTCTGGACAGCATTGACGTGGACCTGGCCAAGGCCGAGTTGCGCGCTCCGTTCAATGGCGTGGTGACCGGGCGATTTGCCGACCCGGGCGTCGTGCTGAATCCCGGCCAGCCGGTGATGCAGCTGCAGAGCGATCAACCACCTGAAGTACGCATCGGCGTGGCGCCTGACGTCGCCGCGGAACTGTCCGCCGGCGACAGCTACGAGCTGTTGATCAACGCACGCAAGTGGCCGGCGAAGCTGAAGACGGTGATTCCGCGGCGCGATGTCAGCACGCGCACGGTGGACGCGCTGTTCGAACTCACCGAAGCCAGCGCCGCGGTCCGTCCGGGTGACCTCGCGCGCCTGGACACCACCACGCGCATCGACACGCACGGTTTCTGGGTGCCGCTGACTGCATTGATGGAAGGCCCGCGCGGCCTCTGGCAGGTGCTGGTCGCGGAAGCGCAGGCGCCCAGCGAGGATGTCGATTACCGACTGGTCACGCGCACCCTGGAAGTGCTCTACGCCGACGGCAATCGTGCCTATGTGCGCGGAACCCTGGCCGCCGGTGACCTGATGGTCAGCGACGGGCTCGATCGCGTGGTGCAGGGTCAGGCGGTGAAGCTGTCCGGCGTATCCGCGCAGGATCGGGTGGCGACGACGCCGATGGCACGCGGGGAGGAAACTGCCGATGTTCAACCCTGAGCCGTCGCTGCGCGACCTGTTCTTCCGCAATGGGCACCTGCTGGTGCTCAGCATCATCGTGATTGTCCTGGCCGGCCTGAGTGCGCTGACCAACCTGCCGCGTATCGAAGATCCGCGCCTGGTCACCCGCAACGCCATCATCATCACGACCTTTCCCGGCGCGTCAGCCGAGCGTGTCGAGGCACTGGTGACGAAGAAACTCGAAGACCGGCTGCGTGAAGTGGAACTGATCAAGGATATCCAGTCTACGTCGCGCGCCAATATCTCGGTAATCACGATCGAGCTACAGGACTCGGTGGATGCCAGCAATAACCAGGCCGTGTTCTCCCGGGTGCGCGACAAGCTGGCTGATGCCGAGACCGAACTGCCGCCCGGCGCGAGCAAGCCGGAGTTCGATGACGAGCGTGGCGCGTCTGCCTTCGCGCTGGTCGTGGCGCTGAACAGTACCGGCGGTGAGCAGCTCGGGTTGTTGACGCGACTGGCCGACGAACTCGCGGACCGCATGCGCAACCTCTCAGGCGTCGAGCGCGTGCGCCTGTATGGCGACACCCAGGAAGAAATCACCGTGACGCTCAATCGCGGTGAACTGGCTGCCCAGGGCCTGACGGCGGCCGCGGTCGCGCAACTGATTGCCGAGGCGGATCCGAAGTCGGCCGCCGGCGCGCTGCGCGGCGCGTCCCGTGACCTGTTCCTGGAAGTCGCCGGGGAACTCGACTCGGTCGCGCGCATTCGCAACCTGGTGCTGCGCCAGGGCGAGCAGGGCCGACTGCTGCGGCTGGGCGACGTGGCCACCGTCGAACGCCGCTGGACCGATCCGCCGACCAGCTTCGGTTTTCTGAACGGTGAGCGCAGCGTTTTCGTCGCCGTGTCTGCTGCGCCGGGCGTGCGTATCGACCAGTGGCAGCTCGCAGCGGACGAGGTGCTGGCCCGGTTCATTGCGGGCCTCGACCCCTCGGTACAGGTCGAAGAAGTGTTCCGCCAGAGCGACTACACCAGCGAACGGCTGTCCGGGCTCACCAGCAACCTGCTGCTGGGTGCCGGGGTGGTGGTGCTGGTGGTGCTGTTCGGCATGGGCCTGCGGGCCGCACTGATCGTCGGCACTGCGCTGCCGCTGAGCAGCCTGTCGGCGCTGTTCGGGCTGACCTTCTTCGGTCAGCAGATTCACCAGATGACGATCTTCGGCATGATCATCGCGATCGGTCTGCTGATCGACAACGCGATCGTCGTGACCGACGAAATCCAGAACCGCCTGCGCTGCGGAATGGAACGCCGCGCGGCGGTCAACGCGGCGGTAGCGCATTTGTTCGCGCCGCTGCTGGCCTCGACCGTCACGACCATCCTCGGCTTCATGCCGATCTTCCTGCTGCCCGGAAACATCGGCGACTTCGTCGGCCCGATTGCGATCAGCGTAGTGCTGGCCCTGGCTTCCTCGTTCGTGATTTCGCTGACCATCATTGCGGCGCTGGCCGGGCGTTTCGTGCCGGTGCCGGACGACCGGCCCGAGCATCGCCGCTGGTGGCACAACGGCGTGCAGACGCCGCGCCTGGAAGCGGTCAGCGGGCGCCTGCTGACGGCGGCCTTCAATCGACCCCTGCTCGCTGTCGCCGCTTCCCTGGTGCTGCCGGTCGCGGGTTTCGTACTCGCCGGCACCATTGGCCTGCAGTTTTTCCCGCCGGCCGAGCGCAACCAGTTCGAGATCACGGTCCGTCTGCCGCAGGAGTCTTCTCTGCAGCGCAGCCGCGAAATAGCCCGGGCCATCGAAACGGCGACGCGCAGCTACGAAGGTGTAGAACAGATCAGCTGGCTGGTCGGCGGCAGCCATCCGCAGGTTT
>CBFCXA010000101.1:0-8087 GCA_965601985.1 uncultured Chromatiales bacterium
GGTCCCTCCAGCGATGAACTGGCGGAGGTGAATGCGCCGGAGTTGTTTACCGGCCGCGAAGCCTATCGGTTCCTGCTGGAAGTCATTACCGGGCTGCGCAGCCGCGTGCCGGGAGAGACCAATATCCAGGGCCAGGTGCAGCGAGCCTGGCAGGCGTTCGTGCACAGCGCACCGACGCGAGCCGTTGATGACTTGGGCACCGTCCTGCCGCGCGCGCTCAGCGATGCGGCCCGGCTGCACCGGGCGCACCTGCAGGGTATCGGCGGCGCGTCGTACGGCTCGCTGCTGCGCAAGCTGATCCGCCCGGCGCGTGGTGAACGCCTGCTGATCGTCGGCAGCGGTGAACTGGCCCGATCGCTGGCACCGTACTTCGAGCGTCAGCAGCGTGGTTGCTGGAATCACCGGCTTCGCGATGTCGATCTGCCCGTCGATCGGGTGTTTGCACCCGACGAGGATGTCGCCGCCGCGACCTGGGCAGACCATGTCGTGCTGACCACACCACCGAATGCGACCAACGACCGGCGCTGGCAAGGTCTGCTGTCGACGCGACAAGCGCTTACGGTTACCCAGCTCGGCCATTGCCGCGAACACGCCCTCGCCTTTTCAGCGCAGCGGCAATTCGACCTGGATCACCTGTTCGAACTGCGCGACCGCCAGGCCGATGTGCGCTCGCTGCAGATCGAGCGCGCGCGCCTGGCCTGCGCCGAGACCGCGGCGCTGGCCGTTCCCGAGCCGCCCGCCAGCCAGCAACGCGCACAGGCATGACCGGCACCGGGCAGCGCCTGCGCCTCGGCACCCGGGGTTCACGGCTGGCCGTGGCCCAGAGCCGCCAGGTCGCATCAGCACTCGAGCGGCTGCATCCCGGATTGCGCATCGAGCTGCAGCGCTTCGATACGCGCGGCGACCGTGACCAGCAGACCGCGCTGCGAGACGTACGCGACGGCCGCTTTTTTTCCGACGCGCTGGACCTAGCGCTGATCGACGGCCGTGTCGATTTCTGCGTTCACTCGCGCAAGGATCTCGACGACGACCGTCCCGACGAGCTGATGATGGCCGCCATGCCACCGCGTGCCGACCCGCGCGACGTGGTTCTCTGGCGCAGCGAAGCGCCTGCCCTGCTCGAAGCCGGCGAAACGCTCCGGCTTGGCGCCTCGTCTGTGCGCCGGCAACTGCAGGTCGAGCGCTTTCTGCGCGAACACCTGCCGTGGACGGGCAAACCCGCGGAGCTCGAATTTCGAACCCTGCGCGGCGCCGTCGATCATCGTGTGCAGCGCCTGCAATTGCGGCGCAGCGATCCGCAGGCGCTCGACGGCGTGATTCTCGCGCTGGCCGGTCTCGACCGCCTGTGGCAGGACCCGGACGGACAGCACAGCCTGGCCGGCGCGATGCACTCGCTGCGCTGGCAGGTACTGCCCCTGAGCGAATGCCCGGCAGCGCCCGGGCAGGCTGCGCTCTACATCGAATGCCGGCGCGACGACCGGCGGACCGCCGGCCTGCTCAGCGCGCTGCACGACGAAGCGACACAGCGACTGGTCGACCGCGAGTACCGCGCCGCGCGCGGCCAGGCCGACGGGTTTGCCGCAACCGCGATCGACGCCGGCGACCTCGGCGAGTTGCTGTTCACGCGCGACGCAGCCGGTCAGCGCGACCTGCACTGGCAGCAACCGCCGCGACCGGCGCAGGCACGACCCTGGGACGGTGGCGCCTGGAGCAGTACGCAACGCAGGCGGTCTCTATCGCTGCCGCCGCTCGACGCCGACGCGCTGTTCATCGCCCACTGGTACGCGCTGCCCGACAGCCTGCCGCAGTCAACGCAGCAGCGGATCTGGGTCAGCGGGACACGCAGCTGGCGGGAACTGGCAAGCCGCGGCTACTGGGTTGAAGGTTGCGCCGATAATCTCGGTTTCGACGCAATCCGGCCGACGCTGCAGACCTCGGTACTCGTTCTGCCACCCTTGGCGAACTGGGCCGCGTTGACGCGGCGCGGTGCCGAGGACAGCTGGTCCGGGTCCGGTATCGGTCGCGTACTGGCCAGTTATGCCGGCGACGACGAGCCGCGCGTGGACACCGGCGCGCTGCGCGAGGCAACGCATTTTTTCTGGGGCAGCGCCGCGCAGTATCGCGCGCTCGCCAGCCAGGTACCGCCAGATGCCGAACACGCCTGCGGCAGCGGCAAGACCGCGGCTGCGCTGCGCGCCGGCGGCATCGAGCCCAGCGTTTTCCCGAACAGAAAAGCGTGGCGGGAATGGCTCGGCTGAGTCTCAGGCGCACCCGGGTCAACCGGCACCTGGCCGAACTCGCGACCGAGTTCCGGCTGCATCGCCAGCAGCTGATCCAGCCGCTGTTCGTCGTTGATGGCCTGAGCCAGCGGGAAGCCGTACCCGGGCTGCGTGACGTCTACCGTGAAACCACCGACAGCCTGGCCGGCCAGATCGAAGCCGATCTCGCCGCCGGCATCAGCAAGTTCCTGTTGTTCGGCGTGCCGCGCGAAAAGCGTGACCGCGACTTTGACTATGCGTTTACCACCGAGCAGATCGAGCAGCTGAAGCAGCGATTCGGCGGCGACATCTGGCTGGCCACGGATGTGTGCCTGTGTTCCTACACCCGTCACGGTCACTGCGGACTGCTCAACGAGCCGGGCGATGCGGTGGACAACGCGGCCAGCGTAGAAGAACTGGCGCGCGCCGCCGGTGCCTACGCGCAGGCAGGTGCCGACTGCGTCGCGCCCAGCGACATGATGGACGGACGCGTCGCCGCGATCCGCGCGATGCTCGACGAACAGGACAACGAAGCAGTTGCCATCATGAGCTACGCGGCCAAATTTGCCTCGGCCTTCTATGGACCGTTTCGCGCCGCCGCCGACTCCGCACCCGCCGCCGGCGGCCGGCTCGCCGACCGCGGCAGCTACCAGCTCGACCCGGCGCGCCGGGACGACGCGCTGCGCTGCGCCGGGCGAGACCGGGCCGAAGGCGCCGACGTGCTGATGCTAAAGCCGGCGCTGCCGTACCTCGACCTGCTGCCGGAGCTGGTGCGCCAGAACCCGCTGCCCTGGGCCGTTTACCAGACCAGCGGCGAACAGGCCGGCCTCGACGCGGCCGCGGCTCAGGGGCTTTTGGACGCGGACCGCGCGCAACGCGAGACGTGGACCGCCTGCCTGCGCGCCGGTGCGCGCATGATCATCAGCTATGCGGCCCGCCGACAGATTGTCTGACCAGCGATGAATGACACGAGCCAGCAGTCGCTGCGCCGGCGCGCAGCCGCGGTCACACCCGGCGGTGTGCACTCGCCGGTGCGCGCACTGGCTGCGGTCGGCGGGGAACCGCTGTTCATGCGCGCGGCATGCGGCGCACGCCTGGAAACCACCGATGGGCGCCAGCTGACCGACTACTGCATGTCCTTCGGCCCGCTGATCCTCGGCCATGCCGACCCCGAAGTGGCCGACGCGGTTCGCGACGCGCTTGCGCGTGGCTGGAGTTTCGGCACCGCCGAAACCGTATCGCTGGAACTGGCGGAACTGGTCTGCGGGGAACTGCCGTTCGTCGAGCAGCTGCGCTTCATGAACTCGGGCACCGAAGCGGTCATGACGGCGCTGCGGCTGGCGCGCGGCGCGACCGGCCGGAACAAGCTGCTCAAGTTCAACGGCTGCTATCACGGGCATACCGACGCGATGCTGATCCGCGCGGGCTCCGGGCTCGCCGGCAGCGGCAGCGCAGACAGCGCAGGCGTACCCGAAGGCGTGGTCGCCGATACACTGGTCGCCGAACTCGACCACGAACAGGCGCTGCAGGAACTGTTCGAACGGCACGGCGACCAACTGGCCGCGGCGATCATAGAACCCCTGCCAGCCAACTACGGGCTGCTGCCCCAGCGGCGCGAGTTCCTGCTGAAACTGCAGGCGCTGTGTCGGCGACATGGCGCGCTGCTGATTCTCGACGAGGTCATTTCCGGCTTTCGCATCGGCTTCGGCGGCTGCGCCGAGGCGCTGGGTCTCGCACCCGACCTGGTCACCTACGGCAAGGTCATCGGCGGCGGCTTCCCGGTCGGGGCGCTGGCCGGCCGACGAGACTTGATGCAGCAGCTTGCGCCGGTCGGCGACGTTTACCAGGCGGGCACGCTGAGCGCGAACCCGGTAGCGATGACGGCCGGGCTGGCCACGCTGCGCCGACTCACGGATCGAAGCGCGTATGCACGCCTGGAGGCGCTGGGCAGTCGGCTGGAACAACGCGTGGAAGAACTGGACGGCGTCGAGATCCAGCGCGTCGGCTCATTGTTCTGGCTGGTACCGGCCGACGCGGTCGGCGAAACGATTCGTCGGCCCGATCAGTTTCCACCGTTACTGACGAATCACTATGCGAAGTTGTTCCGCGACGCACTCGCCGCCGGCATCTATCTGCCACCCAGCGCGTTCGAAATCGGCTTCCTGTCGCTCGCGCACACCAGTAACGACGTCGAAGACCTGGCCGCATTGCTGGCAGACAAGAAAAAGCCGCCCGAAGGCGGCAAAAAACTTTAGGGGAGAATCGTTGTTGTTTCAGGGGTTCGGGCTAATAAATCAGCTCAAGCCGTGGTGTGGCCGCCGCAGATTCTGAGCGTCGGGCCGTCGGCCCGCGCGATTTCACGCCGCGCGACTTCGCGCAGGTACGCGCACAGCGACATGTTGCATTCGGCAGCCAGCTCTTCCAGGCGTTCGCGTTCCTGGGGCTCGATGCGGATGCCGACGGTGACCATGCGGGTCTTGCCCAGCTTCGGGCGACCGCGGTTGCGAATGTGTGTCGTGGTGTTCATGGCAGCGTATTCTGCGGATCTGATGTCCTCCTATCTGGTCAAATCAGGTCAGGCTCGGGTCAGAGGCGGTCAATTGCCGCAAGCCGGCGCCTGCGCTGTCATGCCGGCGTCACGAAACGTAAGTGAAATAAGCACTTAGGCGAATCCTACGGTCCACAAGCATGCTGAAAACCACCCTCATTACGACCGCGCTGGCGCTCGTCGCAACGCTGCTGGCCCCGCCGCTGCCGGCCCGTTCCGCGCAGCAGCTGCCGGGTTGCCTGGTCATCGCGCACCGTGGCGCCAGCGCCTACCTGCCGGAACACACGCTGGCCGGCTACCGGCTGGCAGTAGAACTGGGCGCTGATTACATCGAGCCGGATCTCGTGCTGACCCGCGACGGCGTGCTGATCGCGCGGCATGAGAATGAGCTCGGCCTGACCACCGATATTGCCGAGCGCGAAAAGTTCGCCGAGCGCAGCAGCGAGAGACAATTCCGCGGCAAATCGATGGCGGGCTGGTTCAGCGAAGATTTCACGCTGGCCGAAATACGCAGTCTGCGCGCACGCGAACGCTGGCCGGAGCTGCGCAGGGACAGCGCTGCTCGTGACGGCGATTATCCGATACCCACGTTCGCCGAAGTGCTGGCGCTGGTGCGCGAACTCGAAGCCGAAACGGGCCGGCGCATCGGCCTGTACCCGGAGCTGAAGACGCCGGACTATTTTCGCGAGCGCGGCTTCGACCCCGAGAGCACGCTGATCGAAATGCTTGCCGACGCCGGCTACGACTCGGCCGACGACCCGGTGTTCATCCAGTCCTTCGACCCGGCAGCGCTGCAACGCCTGGCGCCGCGCACCGAGCTGAAGCTGGTGCAGCTGTTGTGGCGCACGCCGGACATGCCGGCAACCGGCGCGGTCGAACTCGACGAGATTGCCCGCTATGCCCAGGGCGTCGGCGTGGAGAAACACGGCTTCATCATTCCGCTTGACGCTCAGGACCGGCTGGACATTGACCGCAGCAGCGACTTCGTAGGCCTGGCGCACGCGCGGGGGCTACTGGTCCATGCCTACACCTTCCGCGCGCAGAACCGTTTCCTGCCGAGCAACCTGCGCAGCGATCGGCCGGAGAATCGCGCGCCGGCCGATCGCGGCGATATCGACGCGGAAATCCAGGCCTTTCTGGACGCAGGCATCGACGGACTGTTCGTCGACGAGCCCGACATCGGCCGCGCGGCCTGCGATCGGCACCGCGGCAGCTGAGCCTTTTTGCTCCGTCTATACTGCGCGGCATGCGACGCTTCTTCCGCCTGCTCAAACGCCTGTTGCAGATCCTGCTGCTGGTGATCCTTGTCGGTCTGGCCTGGGCCTACTTCGAGAACCCCGGCCTGACCACACGCCTGGTGATGCTGCCCTTCGGTGGTGGCCAGGGCCCGACCGAGCCGGTGGCCGGCGGTCCGCCGCTGGATCTGCGCGTGGCCGGCGAGGTCAATCGCAGCATCCTGCCCGACACGCTGCAACAGGCGATCGCCTACGGTGAGCAGACCAGCTCGCACGCGCTGCTGGTTTTCCATGACGGTGCACTGCAGCTGGAGCACTACTACCCCGGCTATGACGCGACCACGTTTTCCGCGACCCAGTCGATGCACAAATCAGTGCTGGCGATGCTGATCGGTGTGGCCATCCGCGACGGACATATCGGGTCGGTCGACGATGAAGTCGGTGTGTACCTGGAAGAATGGGCGGGTGACGGGCGCGGCCGGATCAGCTTGCGCGACATGCTGCAGCAGTCCAGCGGCATCGACTACCCGACCATCGGCTGGAACCCGATTGGCGGGTTCACGCAGCTGGTGCTAGGCACCGACGTAGAGCCGCTGGTGCTGAGCCAGCCGCTGGCCGAAGACCCGGGTCAGCGCTTCGACTACAACAGTATCAACCCGCAGGCACTGGGCATTGTGATCGAGCGTGCAACCGGCATGCGCTACGCGGACTACCTGTCGGAAGCGCTATGGCGACACACCGGCGCGGACGACGCCGAAGTGGTGCTCGATTCGATCGAGCACGGCATGGCTCGCACCTTCTGCTGCCTCGAGGCGACGGCGCGCTCGTGGATGGCCATGGGCCTGCTGCACCTGACAGAGGGCCGCTTCGGCGACCGCCAGATCGTGCCGGCCGGCTGGATGCGTCAGATCACCACGCCGAGCAGGACCAATCCGAATTACGGCTACCTGACGTGGCTGGGACGCGAATACGTCGAGTACCGGAGCTATAACCAGAAGGCCTCGACCCGCGCCTTTCACTCCGAGCCGTTTGCGGCCCGGGACGTCATTTACTTCGATGGCTTCGGCGGCGCGCGCGTATACGTAGTCCCGTCAGCAGGGCTGGTGATCGTGCGCACCGGCGACCTCGCCCTGGACTGGGACGACGCCTACCTGCCGAACCTGCTGCTGCGCGGGCTGCGCCAGACACGCAGCGGTTAAATCAGTCACGCATCAGGCGCAGGAATTCCTCGCGCGTCGGCGAGTGCTTGCGGAAAGCGCCGAGCATGCAGGACGTAGTCATCACTGAGTTCTGCTTTTCGACGCCGCGCATCATCATGCACATGTGCTGCGCCTCGATGACCACGCCAACGCCGCGTGCATCGATTGCGTCGTAGACGCACTCCGCGACCTGCTTGGTCAGTACTTCCTGGATCTGCAGGCGACGCGCGAAGTAGTCGACGATGCGGGCGATCTTCGACAGGCCCAGCACCTTGCCCTGCGGCAGGTAGGCAACATGGCACTTGCCGATGAACGGCAGCATGTGATGCTCGCAGAGCGAGTACATCTCGATGTTGCGCACGATGACCATCTCATCGGTATCGCTGGTGAAAACCGCCTCGTTAATCAGGTCATCGAGATTCTGGCGATAGCCGCGGGTCAGGAAGTACATCGCCTTGGCGGCGCGCATCGGCGTATCGACGAGCCCTTCCCGGCCGACGTCCTCGCCGAGCTCGTCGATAATGGTCCGGAAATTCTCTGCCATCAGGTCGACGGCGCGAGCTTCATCGTCCCCGGACTTTTCCTTCCGCTTGATATTGAGTTGCGAGTTCATTGTTACCCCCCAAGCCCTGGTTACCGGCATTTATCGTTTTATCTCGCTCGAGACGTCGAAGTACGGGGGATTCCGCCTCCGCCGCTGCGTCCGTGGCATCCACGATCGCCCGGGCAAGACCTGACACGGTAGGGTTTTCGAATAGCATTAGTAAAGAGATTCTGCTGCCAAATTCTTGACGTATCCGCGCGATGAGCCGGGTAGCCATCAGCGAATGGCCGCCGAGCGCGAAGA
>CBFCXA010000102.1:0-8086 GCA_965601985.1 uncultured Chromatiales bacterium
ACCCGGCTAGGTAAATCTGCGTATGGCGATGGATGTCGCCGAGCTGAAATACTGCGCTACTAATGGAATGGATTGCGCGCAGGATGCGCCACCGCCGTCGAGGCTCATGCAGCAAGGGATCTCTCGAAACTACACGGTGTTGCTGGTCGACAGCGACGCACACAGCCGCGCGGCGGTCGCAGACAGTCTGCATCGCGCCGGTTTCCGCACGCGGACTTATGACCAGGCCGAAGAGCTGCTCGACCGGCTCGACGAAATTGCGCGGCCGGCCTGCGTAATCGCCGAGCTGGAACTGCCCGGCATGAACGGCATCGACCTGAGCCAGCAGCTGCGCGAACAGTTGCCGGTGATTATCCTCACGGCTGCCGGTGATGTGGCGACGGCGGTCCGTGCACTGCGCGGCAACGTGCTCGATTACCTGACCAAACCCTATGTCGAGCGCGACCTGATCGCGCGCTTGCAGACAGCCCTGAGCCGGCACGGCGCCGACGCCGTTAACTGATCGATCCGATACCGCTGCGTGGCGCGCGCGTCGCGCCGCGTTTTTGCGTGTGCCTGCCTGTGCCAGTATGCTGCGCCACTGCCGCCGGAGCTGGCTTCGCGGCGCGATCGGGGGAACCAGCATGCAGGCAAGCAGTCAGGCCGACACCCGGCCGTGGCCGAGCCCGACACGGGCCTGGTACGCAGTGGCGATACTCGTCATCGCTTTCATCTTCTCGTTCATCGATCGAATCATTATCGCGTTGCTGGTCGATCCGTTGAAAGCGGACCTGGGACTCTCGGATACCCAGCTCGGCATTCTGCAGGGGCTGGCGTTCGCCGTGTTCTACGCGCTGGTTGGTATTCCGATCGGGCGTTGGGCCGACCGCTACAGCCGCCGCACCATCATCGGCATCGGCATTTTCCTGTGGAGCCTGATGACTGCCGCCTGCGGCCTGGCCAAGGGCTTCTTCACGCTGTTCCTCGCACGCGTCGGCGTCGGCGTCGGCGAGGCGGCGCTGTCGCCGCCCGCCTACTCGATGATTGCCGACTACTTTCCGCCCAGGCAACTCGGCAGGGCGCTGGGCGTCTATCAATCCGGCGCGTTCTTCGGCGCCGGCATCGCGTTTCTGGTCGGCGGCCTGGTTATCCAGCTGGTAGCCGGCGCCGACAACTTCGTGTTGCCGCTGGTCGGCGAACTTCGCCCCTGGCAGCTGGTGTTCTTCGTCGTCGGTCTGCCCGGGATACTGGTCGCGCTGATGATGATCACGGTACGGGAGCCGGAACGTCGTGGTGCGGTGGCCGGGAAGGAAGGCGGTATTCCGCTTTCAGAAGTGCTGGAGTGGGTGGGCACCCGCAAGCGGATTTTCATCGCGCATTTCTGCGGCTTCGCCCTGCTGGCGGTGCCGATCACGACGGTTCTGACCTGGGCACCGACTCATTTCATTCGCGCGCTCGAGTTTGCACCGCCACAGGCAGCGCTCACGCTGGGCACGATCCTGATCGCCCTGTCGCCGGCCGGTGTGTTCACCGGTGGCTGGCTCGCCGACTGGCTGCAGCAACGAGGCCATGCAGACGCGCCGCTGCGCGTCGGCATACTGGCCGGTTTATTGCTGATACCGCTGAGCTTCGTATCGACTACGGTGAGCGATCCGCAGCTCGCGGTCTGGTTGTTCGGCCCGTTCATTTTCTGCGCCAGCCTCGGGCTTGCGATGGCGCCGGCCGCGCTGCAGCTGGTGGTGCCGAACCAGATGCGCGCGCAGGTCTCGGCGACCTGGATGCTGGTGCTGAATATCATCACCGCCGGCGTGGGGCCGACGGCAGTGCCGTTCATCAGCGACCTGCTGTTCACCGGTCCGGCCGGGATCGGCCAGGCCATGGCACTGGTGAATACCCTGTGCGTGCCGCTGGCGGCGCTGGCACTCTGGTCCGGGATGCGGGCATTCCGGGATGCGGTGCGCTTGCCGGACGTTGGTTGAGACAGTCTGCGGTCGCTAGCCGGCTGCAATGCGCGCGATTTCGGTCAGCTGCTCCGACGACGGATCCCAGCTGGCCGCGGCGACATTGGAGGTGACCTGCGACGCTTTGGTCACGCCGGCAATCACGCTGGACACGTCGGGCTGCGCAGCCAGCCAGCCGATCGCCAGATCGAGCACACTGCGTCCGATCTGCTCGCCGAAAGCGGCGAGATTTTCGACGATCTCCCAGCGCTCGTCGGATACGAATACGCCGCCGCCGCCCCATTTCGAGAACCGGCTGCCCTCCGGTAGCGCTGCGTCTTTTCGGTACTTACCGGTCAGCAGGCCGCTTTCCAGCGGGAAGTACGGCAGGATGCCAACGCCCTGCTGTGCGGCGACCGGCACCAGGTCTTTTTCGATGCCGCGGTAGAGCAGGCTATAGCGGTTCTGCGCGGTGACGTAGTGGCTGAGTGACTCGGTGTCGCTCAACTTACCGGCAGCGGCCAGCTGCTCGGCGGAATAGTTCGAGCAGCCGATGTGCCGGACCTTGCCCTGTTGCACCAGGTCGTCCAGTGCGCGCAACGTTTCCTCGACCGGCGTGCCCGGGTCCGGGAAGTGGTGCTGGTAGAGGTCGATGTAGTCCGTATTCAGCAACGACAGGCTCTTTTCCACGCATTCCATGATGTGCTCACGCGAGCCGCCGCCCTCGGCCGGCCCGCGACCGCCGGCGCCGAACTTGGTGCCGATGATCACGTCCGCCCGCCGACTGCCGAGCGCTTCGGCCAGCATCGCTTCCGACGCGCCATGTTCGCCCTGGTAGATGTTCGCGGTATCGAAAAAATTCACGCCGGCATCCAGTGCGGCGGCCACAATGTCATTGGTCTGAGCCTGGTCGCACATCGGCCCGAACATCATGCAGCCGATGCCGACCGACGAGACCTCGAGGCCGCTGTTGCCGAGGGGTTTCCGTTTCATGTGTTGTGCAACTCCGCTGTTGTCGATTCCGCATTATCCGGTTCGCCGGCCCTCCAGCGTACCAGCAGGGCGACGAGCAGCAGCGCGCCGTTGACTGCGCCCATCAGGGTAAATGGCGACGAGCGCCCGATGGTATCGAAGATGTAGCCGCCGAGCGCGCTGATAGCCACGATGCCGAGCGCGCCGAACAGATTGAAGACGCCGACCACCGCGCCCCGCAAGCTGTCGCGCGCCTCCTGGCCGAGCAGTGCACCGCCGGCGACGATCAGGCTGATTTCACCGATGCCGAGCAACACCGCGAAGGGGATCGCGCGCGGGGAGAGCGGGTCGGCTATCTGACCCATCATGGAATAACCGATGGTCGCCAGCGTCAGCGCGAGGCACAGCGAGGTCATGCGGTTCATGCGGTCGGACAGCACGCCCATTAAGCCGGCCCAGAGTAGCGCTGAAACCTGCACGATGCCGAACAGCATGAAGGCGCGCCCGCTGGCCGCGGCGGTTTCCATGCCGCGTTCCACACCGAACTGCGTGACCCACAGGGTCAGGAAATTGCCGACGATGACCAGGTCGCCGCGGCTGACGAACGCGGCCGCGAACACTACTGCCAGCCGCGGATTGTCGCGGCCACTCTTAAGTCCGGCCATGAACTGCGAAAGCACCCGCACCCGTCGTGCTGCGGCGCCAGCCGGCTGCGGCAGGCCGCGCCAGAGCACCCCGGCTGCGAAAGCGCAGATGCCGGCTGCGGTCCATAACGAGAGCCGGCCGGCCATCACCGGGTCGAAGCCCAGCGACTGAAAGAACTCCGGGCCGCGGCCGAGCAGGGCGGTGGCGAGGATCACGACGCCGAGTCCCTGGCAGACGTTGTTGGTCGCGACCCATTTGCCGCGGGAAATCTCCTGCGGCGTGTCCTGAACGGTGATGCTCAGCATTACCGGTACGCAGGCCAGGCCGACAGCGAACAGCAGCCGGTAGAGATACAAGTCGGCTTCGCTGCTGGCGAACGGGTAGAGCAGGTAGCCGGCCGCGACCATCACGAAACCGGCGGCGAACATCAGCGGCCGGCCGAAGCGGTCGGCCAGCGCGCCGACGAAGCCCATCAGCAGCACGGCGACACTTTCCTGCATCGCAATCAGGCTGCCGGTGAGCGTTCCCTGACGTGCTTCGGGTACCTGCACGATCTCGGTCAGCACATAGGGCTGGATCAGGCTCAGGTACACCGTCATCGCAATGCTGGTGAACGACGCGAAAATCACCGCGGCGACATTGCCGCGCGTCAGCCCGGGCCGAATCCAGTAGGGGCCGATCTTCAGACCGTTCGGATCAGGGCTATAGATCAATGCGGGCGATCCGGGCCGGCGATTGCGGCCAGGTGCATTACCCGGCGCTCGGCGTAGCAATCAGCAATGCCACGGTGGATGGTGGTCAGGCCGTCGATCTGCGCGCCGAGCGCGCCGGTCATCGGGCGCAGCGTGAAGTGTGTGTACGCCATGAGCATACCCCCGGTCGCCGGCCCAGACGCGGCTGGCCCAGCGCCCGGCGAGTCGCATCCGATAGCGGCGTCGACAGGCCGCCGGCAAGCATGTCCACCAGGTTGCTGACGAACAGTTCGTCATGGATCGCGTCACTGTCGCCGCTGCCGGCTTCGTCGGAAGCCGCATCAGCCATGGGCGGTTATCGAATCAGGGCCTGAAGGCGACATCTTTCAACCCTACCATCGGCCGGTACCAGCGCCAACGTGGGCGATGTCGGCGAAGCCCGTGCGGCCATTGGGCTAGAATGGCGCCGAATCGGAACTGCGCCGGAAAGATCAACCATGTCCACGGCAACTAGCGTCTTCATGCGCCAACCATGGTTCAACCTGATCGCACTATTCATCGTCATGGGCGGCATTGCGCTTGGCCATACGACGATTATCCTGCAGTGGAAAATCACCGGGGGCTATTCGCTCCTCGACACGCTGGTATCGCTGGTGATCGGTGCTGCCGGTGTGACCCTGGTCTGGCGCGGACTAAAGCGGCCGGAACTGCCCGCAACCCTGATGGGATACCTCGGGGGGAACCTGATCTGGCTCGGCTTCTTCGAATGGACCTGGCATGCGTTTGGTTACTGGCTCGGTCTCGAGCCGGTAACCGACAATGGCATGGAGATCCTGGCACCGGGCCTGCAGGTCATCCAGGTCACCAGTATCCTGGTGATAGCGATGCTGATTTTCCTGGGCAGCAACAAGGACACGCGCTGTCGCATGTTTATGTGGTTCCATCGGAACCTGAAGATCCGGCCCGGCCAGATGACGCCCGGCTACAAGCGCCAGTTCTCGCGCATTACCGCGATGGAAACGGTGTTCCTTATCTGGATGATCTACATCTTCGCGATCACTATTAACGATCCGCGCCTGATTCGCTACGACTCGCCGACCGCGATCGCGCTGACGGTCGGCTTCCTGGTCTGGGGGCTGTACCTGGCCGCCAAATTGTTGAAGGTCCGCACGCCGGGCGCGGCGTTCCGCTACGCGATCGCGACCGGCAGCATCCTGTGGCTGCCGACCGAGGCGTTTTCCTACTGGGGCATTTACCCGGAGGTCTGGATTCGTCCGACCGAGTTCCCGCTGCTGATGGCAACGGTCGCGCTGCTGTTCCTTGCCGCGCTCGGCATGGCCTGGCGGTCGACCCGGGACGGGGCGGGGGCCGAGGCCCAGCACGCCTGATCCGCCTCTGCCCGGCGCCGGCTTGGGCCGCGCCCGGCCTGCGTTTATCATATGGTCATGACTTTAATACAAATAGGTCCCTGGCCATGAGCGCCCAGCCCGCGCTGCCGGTCGACCAGTCGCTGCGCAGCCCCCGCTATATCCAGGTGTATTCCGCCGTGCGCGACTGGATTTACGGTGGCCGCTATGGTGCCGGCGCGCGTCTGCCAACCGAAGGTGAGATGTGCACGATGTTCGGCGTGTCGCGAATCACTACGCGCAAAGCCGTCGACATGCTGGTCGACGAAGGCCTGGTGCTGCGTTACCCGGGCCGCGGTACCTTCGTGGTCGATGACCTCGCCGATGCACCGGTGCTAGGCGACATGGAGCAGTTGCTGCTGAAAGTCCGGCGCCTGGGAAAGAACACCAGCATCGGCCGCCCGGAAGTCGTCAAAGAACAGGCCGATGCAGAAACGCGCAAAGACCTGGGACTGGAAGAGGGCGACAGCGTGCAGCGTGCGTCGCATGTGCGTTTGCTCGACGGTGTGCCGATCGGCTACGTCGTCACGTATGTGCCGGCCGACTCCGAGGTGAGCTTCGACCTCAGCGAACTCAACGAGAGCCCGATGCTCACCTTGCTGGAGCGCAAGGGTGTGGATGTTCGGTCGGCCGACCAGGTGATCAGCGCGACACTGGCCGACGCCCGCCTGGCGTCGCTGCTGGAAACCAATGTCGGCGCGCCGTTGCTGCAGGTTCGACTGGTGGTGTTCGACAGCCAGCGCCGACCGATCGAGCGTCTGGTGGCCTGGTACCGCGCCGAGCAGTATCACCACCACGTCCACCTGACCCGGACATCGCGATGAGACTGCCGGTACTCTGCGTGGCCGCGCTGGCGGCCGCCATGTCGCCGGGTCTGCAGGCGGGGCAGCTGAACCGCGGTACTGCGGCCGAGCCCGGCACCCTGGACCCGCACATTGCTACCGGCAACTCCGCAGCGCCGGTGCTCTACGACATGAATGTGGGACTCACGACCTTCGACAACGACGGCCGGGTCACTGCCGGCGCCGCCGAGTCGTGGACGATCAGCGACGACGGTCTGACGTATACCTTCACGCTGCGCCCGGACCTGAAATGGTCCGACGGTTCGCCGCTGAGCGCCGAGGACTTCGTTTACTCCTTCAGGCGATTGCTGATGCCGGCAACGGCGGCACGCTTCGCGTCGTTCTTCTACGCCATTCGCAATGCGCGCGCGGTAGTGAAGGGCGAGCTGCCGCCTGGGGAACTGGGCGTATCGGCCCCCGACGCGCAGACCGTGGTCATCGAACTCGAGTTTCCCGCCGCGTACTTTCTACAGAATCTCGGCAGCAACCCGGGCGCGCCGGTACCCCGTCAGGCAATCCAAGAGCACGGTCGCAGGTGGACGCGACCCGGCAACATGTTGTCCAACGGCGCCTACCGACTGGTGCAGTACGTGCCACAGTCGCATATCGAGCTGGAAAAAAATCCGCACTTCTATGCGGCCGACTCGGTGCAGATCGACAAGGTCCGTTATTACCCGACACAGAACCTGGCGACCCAGCTGAATCGCTACCTGGCCGGCGAACTGGACGTGCTGCTGGCCTTTCCGGTCGACAAGGTCGCTTCGCTGCGCGAAGAGCGCCCGGACGAATTGCTGATCTGGCCGTCGCTCGGTACCAGTTACTTCGTGCTGAATACGCGCGAGAAGCCGTTCGACGATCCACGCGTGCGCCGCGCGCTGTCGCTGGCCATCGATCGCGACGGGCTGGTCGCGAAGATCCTGTCGCCGGGCGAAACCGCAGCCTATACGCTGACGCCGGTTGCGATCAGCAATCACGAGCCGCCGGTGCCGGACTGGGCGGCCCAGCCCATGGGCGCGCGTATGGCTGAGGCGCGCCGACTGATGTCCGCAGCCGGCTACGGGCCGGGCAACCCGCTCAAGCTAACGGTGCGCTACGACACGCGCGAGGAGACCCGTCGGCTGGTGGTCGCCGTGTCGGCCATGTGGCGAGGTATCGGCGTGCAGGCGACCGCCGAGGACAGCGATTTCATAACCCTGAACAAGAGTGCGCGCACCGCTGACTTCCAGGTGTTGCGATACGCCTGGTTCGCGCCCAACGACGACCCGGGCACGTTCCTGGGTTTACTCGATTCAAACAATCCCAACAACTACTCAGGTTATGCGAACCCGGAGTTCGATCGGCAGTACCGAGCAGCGAATGCCAGGCTCGATACGGCCGCGCGCATGCAGGGTCTCATCGATGCTGAGGTGATAGCACTGAACGAAGACCCGGTGATTCCGGTCTCGTTTTTCGGCCGCCGATTCCTGGTCAAACCTTACGTGAAAGGTTTCCGGAAGAATCCGCGCGGTCTGACACAGACTCGCTACGTGACAATCGAAAAATGAGCGGTAAGAGCATCTCCCTGGTACTCGGCAGCGGCGGGGCGCGCGGTCTGGCGCATATCGGTGTTA
>CBFCXA010000103.1:0-8061 GCA_965601985.1 uncultured Chromatiales bacterium
ACGTGCTGAATGCCGAGCACGTTGCGCAGGCCTACGCGTCCGCGCAGCCGTCAGCCGCGCTGGTCAGCCTCGGCGGCAAGCGGGGCGAGGACGCACCGCGGCCGGATCTCGACGGGGTGCGGGTGATTACCTCGGCGGCCCAGGTGGCCGGCGTGCCGCGAATCATCATGATTACAGCGATTGGCTGCGGCGACAGCCGGAGCGCGGTCGCGCCGCGTGTGATCGAAGTGCTCGGCGAGATTCTCGCGCTGAAGACCGAGGCCGAGGACCTGCTGCAGGCCAGTGGTCTGGACTGGACAATTCTGCGTCCGGGCGGCATGACCAGCGACCCGGCCTCGGGCACCGGGATCATGACCGAGGATCATGGCGTGATGGGCGTGATCAACCGCGAAGATCTCGCTACGCTGGCGATTCGCTGCCTCGACGATACCCAGACCGTCGGCCGGATTTACCACACGATAGATCCCGGGATCACCTGGGAAGCGCCGCTGCAGCGGGGCGGGGATCTGGGCGAGCGCAAGCCCTAAGTCACTGAATCCGAAGGTTTCGCGGTAGCGAAAGAAGAAGAGCGTCGTACGCGATCCCTTTCTCGGGAGCCGGCGCACCGCTAGACTGCACGGGGATGGAGGCGCTTTCATGACTACAGGTGAGCAGGCAGGCCAGGTAAACGCCGGCAATGCGTTCGCGGCAGAAATGCTCGAGCGCGGTGCGTCGGGCTTCGCCGGGTTCGCCGCCAGTGTGTTGCTGGAAAAGTCTGCCGGCATCAAGCAGCGCTACGCGCCCGACCCTTTCGGCAACTGGAAGAGCCACCTGACGCAGCGGATCCTGGAACTCGCCGCCGCGGTGAGCACCGGCGAACCGCTGATGTTTTCCTCACGTGTGCTCTGGTCGCGCAAGGCCTTCCTGGCGCGTAACCAGGACGAAAACGATCTGGTGATCAGCCTGAGCGCATTGCGTGAAGTGCTGGCGGAAAACCTGCCGGCTGCCGCCAACAAGGAAGCGCTGGCTTACCTGCAGGAAGCCATGGACATGCTGTCCGGCGACATGCCGGTCATCGACGACTCCGAACTGGATCCGACCCGCGAACATGACCGGCTGGCATTGCGTTACCTTCAGCGTGTGCTGGAAGGCGACGTCGCCCGGGCGATCAACGAACTGGTTGAGTCGACGCGCGACGGGATGACTGCCACGGACGTGTACCTGCAGGTGCTGCTGCCCGCTCAGCGGGAAATCGGCCGCCTGTGGCACCTCGGCGACGTCAACGTGGCCGAGGAGCACCTGGTGACCTTCGCGACGCAGCGGGCGATGGCCGTAGTGGTGCAGTCCGTGCCGCATGAAGACGCCAACGGCAAAACGCTGGTAGCAGCCGCTGTGGCGGGCAACGTGCACGACATCGGCCTGCGCGCGGTCAGCGACGTGTTCCAGATGGCCGGCTGGCGCACGATTTTCCTGGGCTGCGACATGCCGATGCAGGATCTGCCTGCGACGCTGACGTTCTTCGACGCAGACCTGCTGCTGTTGACCGCGACGCTCGGCACCCAGCTGCCGCGGACCAAGCAGACCATCAAGACCATTCGCGAGCGCTGCGGCAACGATGTGAAGATCCTGGTCGGCGGCTCGGCCTTCGACGAGGCCCAGGACATCTGGCGCAAGGTCGGCGCGGACGGTTACGGACCGACCATCGACGAGGCGCTGCGGGTCGGCAACGAGCTCGTCGGTCTCGACAGCTAGCGCCGTGTGGGCCAACCGGGGCCAATCGCGCCCTGACTTCGCAATCGAACCCGGGCCGGGCCAGGAATCGGTCTGGGACTATCCCCGCCCGCCTGCGATCGAGCCCGACGGCCGGCGCGTAATCGTCAAGGCCGGCGACGCGGTACTGGCCGATACCACGCGCGCGATTCGCATTCTCGAAACCGCTTCGCCTCCGGGCTATTACATCCCGCCGGAAGACGTGCGCCAGGAATTGCTGAGGCCTGAATCGGGGCAGACGTTCTGCGAATGGAAAGGCGTTGCGTCTTACTGGAGCGTGACCGCGGAAGAGGAACGCGGTCCGGTTGCCTGGTCTTACACGGCACCCAACGCGACGTATGCGCAGATCGAACGCTACTTCAGTTTTTACCCGGGCCGAGTCGAATGCTACGTCGGCAAGGAGCGCGTTCGGACGCAACCCGGCGGTTTTTACGGCGGCTGGGTAACCGACGAAATCGTCGGTCCGTGGAAGGGCGAGCCGGGTACCGGCGGCTGGTAGCTCAGCCCGACTTTTCCATTGCTTCGCGCTGTGCCGCGCGTGCCTTCATCGCCCCGGCATTACGCGCAATGATTTCCAGGCCGGTTGCATCGCTGTGCGGCAACTCGGCATCGGATTGACCCAGCGGCTCGTTGCGCGGCCCCCAGCGGTACACGCCCGCGCCGCGGCTGAGTCCCGCGCCGAAGGCCGTGAACAAAACATACTGACCCGGTTTAATGCGTTTCTGCTCCATGGCTTCCGACATCGCGATCGGGATTGACGCGGCCGAAGTATTGCCGAAGCGATCGACATTCACGACCACGCGCTCGGGGTCGATACCCAGTGTGTGACCGACCGCATCGATGATGCGCGCGTTGGCCTGATGCGGAATCAGGACTTCCATGTCCTCGAGCGACTTGCCCGCGCGCTCCAGCGCAGTGTGTGCAGACAGCGTCATTCCCTTCACCGCGCGCCGGAAGATCTCTCGGCCATCGAAGTAAATCGTCAGGCTCAGCATGTCGTGTTCGACCCGGTCCATCGCGGTACCGAAGTTCGGCACCATCAGCGCCTCCGCCGCGCCCGCGTCGTTGCCGAGACTCGCACCCAGCAATCCCTCGTCCGGGCCGCCGGCCTCCAGCACCACCGCACCGGCGCCGTCGCCGAACAGCACAGCCGTATCGCGCAGCGTCCAGTCGAGATACCAGGTCAGGCGTTCGGAGGCGATCAGCAGGACTCGCTGGTTTACGCCGGACGTAACCAACCCGTTCGCAACCGAAAGGCCATAGATGAAACCGCTGCAGCCGACGTTCAGGTCCATCGCCGCCGCGTCCTTGATACCGAGGCGCTTCTGCACCAGCGACGCGGTGCTCGGGATAAGCAGTTCCGGGCTGACGCTGGCGAAAATGATCGCGTCGATGTCGCCCGGTTCCAGCCCGGCACAGGCAATCGCGCGAGCGCCGGCGACGCGGCCGAGTTCACCGGAGCTGACGTGCGAGCAGTGACGCTGACGAATACCGGTACGCTCGACGATCCACTCGTCGCTGGTTTCCATGATGGTCGCCAGGTCGTCGTTGGTCAGGATGCCGGGCGGCGCGCAGTGTCCCCAGCCGGTAATGATCGCGGGCATGTTGGCTATCCCCTCGCGGTCGACCGTTTATAGCTTAGCGCGAACCCTGCGAGCCAGTAGCCGATTTCGCGCACCGGTGTTCATAGAATCAGCCGCTACCGCTCAGGCCGGCGCAGCCAGTCTCGCGTCCGGTTTATCGAACACCAGCTGCACGTCGCTGATTGCCCGCTCGAGAAACCCGCCTTCGCAGTAACACAGGTAGTAGTGCCACATGCGAATGAACTCCTCCGGGTAGCCGAGCTTCCGCACGTCGTCGATGCGGTCGAAAAAGCTCTCCCGCCAGGCCTTGAGCGTATGCGCGTAGTCGATGCCGATGTCCTGCAGATGCACCAGCTGCAGGTCGGTGGCACGGGCCACGGAGTCCATCATCGAACCGACCGAAGGCAGCGCGCCGCCGGGGAAAATGTATTTCTTGATGAAGTCGACGGTCTTCAGATGGTGCTGGTAGTTGCGGTCTGCAATGGTGATCGCCTGGATCAGGGCCCGGCCGCCGGGTTTCAGGCGGTCGCTGCAGGTCCGGTAGAACGTGTCCATGAACTGCGCGCCGACCGCCTCGATCATCTCGATCGATACCAGTTTGTCGAACTGGCCCTCCAGGTCACGGTAGTCATCCTTCAGCACGGTAACGCGGTCGGCCAGCCCGGCTTCTGCGATACGTGCCGTGGCCATCGCGTGCTGGTTATCGGAGATCGTCGTGGTCGTAACGCGGCAGCCGTAGTGTTCGGCCGCATGCATGGCCATGCCGCCCCAGCCGCTGCCGATTTCGAGTAAATGGTCCTGTTCAGACAGCTGCAGCTTGCGGCAAATGAGGTCGAGCTTGGCAATCGAGGCCTGTTCCAGCGGCGTGTCGGGCGAGTCGTAGACCGCGGCCGAGTACATCATGGTCGGGTCGAGGAACAGCTCGAAGAACTCATTGCCCAGGTCGTAGTGCGCGTGAATGTTTTTCCGGCTGCCGCTGCGGGTATTCCGGCGCAGCCAGTGGCCGAAGCGCAGCAGCGGGCGCAGCAGGCGGGTCATGCCGCCGTCGACCGCGACCATCATCTGGCGGTTGCCGGCAAAAACCTGCACCACCGGGGTCAGGTCCGGTGTCGACCATTTGCCTTCCATGAAGGCTTCGGACGCACCGAGCGGGCCGCCCAGCGCGATGTCGAGGTAGGCGGACTCGTCGTGCACCGTGACCTGGGCCTGCAGCCTGTCGTCACGGCCGCAGAGTGTGCGCCCTTCACCGTCGATGATGAGTATCTGGCCGCGCGTGATCTCGCCGAGTTGCTTGAGAAAGGCGCGCCGGGCCGTGCGTGCCAGGCTCCCCGGCACTCGGTCCAGCTCAGTGCCGCCGGTCGGTGCACGGCGGCTGATGGTTTCGTTTCTGCTCATTCTTCTATGTCTGCCCTGTTTTACGGGCAGCGCGCTTCGCCGGGTGTGGGACGAACGGCGTACCCTTTAGCCAGAGTCTTGTTGCCTGCCAGTGTATCAGGGTCGTGACGCGAAGCGTCATCAGCGGGTCGGTCAGCAGGCAGCGGCGCAGGCTGGCCGCGCTGATCAGCTCGCGCTCGAGGTTCAGGTGGGCGTCGAACAGCTTCTCGCCGTCGCGCCAGTTCTCCAGCGCGAAATGCAGCTGGTCGCCCGGCGGACGCAGCTTGCAGCGGTAACGCATGTTCATGTCCATGAACGGCGACACATGGAAGGCCTTGTCGAACTCGTGCCGGCGCACTGCGTCGCCCTGGCTGTCGAGCACGTAGCAGTGGCGTTCCTTCCACGGCGTGTTGCTGACTTCCAGCACCGTGTTGCACAGTTCGCCGGACGCGTCGTGGCAGTAGTAGATGCTGATCGGGTTGAAGCAGTAGCCGAAATAGCGCAGGTGGGTCAGCAGGGCGATGCGCCCGTCCGGCCGCCGGCCGGTCTGTGCCTCGACCCGGTCGCGTATGTGGGTCGCGAGGTCCTGCGCCGGGTCGCCGGCGTGGTCACTGCGCCGAAACTCCGCGACTGCCCGGCCGCGCGCCGACCAAAGCCGGTAGTCGTCGAACAGCTCCGGCAGCTCGCCCAGATCGAGATAGAACATGTGCAGCCGGTACCGGAACCGATTGGGCTTCGGACCGAAGCGGCGGTGGCTGATCTCGCCTCTGTATATGCAGCTGTGCACGCAGTCTTGTAGTTACCGGATGGGCGGCACCCATTATTGCGCGTTTTCCCCCGGGCTTGCCGGGCAGTGGTCAGCCGCCCAGCGCTTCCGCTACCGGCACGGCGCTGGCGACCCCGTCCTCGTGGAAGCCGTAACCCCAGTAGGCGCCGCAGTACCAGGTATTGCGCACGCCGCTGATCTCGTCGCGCCGTTGCTGCGCGGCCATGCTGGCCGCATCGAACAACGGGTGATCGTAGACCGTGCGCATGACGATCTTGTCCGGGTCGATCGCATCATTGGTATTCAGCGTGACCAGGTATTGCTTCGCGGTGTGCAGGCTCTGCAGCGTGGTCAGGTTGTAGGTGACCGATACTCGCCCTTCCGGCGGGTTTTTCAGGCGGTGGTAGTTCCACGCGGCCCAGGCACGCCGGCGTTTCGGCAGCAGGCGCTCGTCGGTATGCAGCACTACGTCGTTAGGCTGGTAGCGCATCGCACCGAGAACCTCGCGCTCGGCATCGGCGGGATCTTTCAGCAGCCGCAGGGCCTGGTCGCTGTGGCAGGCCATGACCACGCCGTCGAACTCTTCCGGCGGCGTACCGCGGGACTTGATCAGTACCTTGTCGCCGCTGCGCTGGATCCACTCGACCGGGCAGTCTTTACGCACTTCGGCGTCCAGCGCACCGAGAATCTTGCGGACATATTCTCGCGAACCGCCGCTGACGGTGCGCCACTGTATGCGGTTCTTGACCCGCAACAGGCCGTGGTTGACGAAAAAGCTGCCGAAGCGCGCGGCGGGGAACTCGAGAATGGTATGCGGTTCGGCCGACCAGATGGCGCCCGCCATCGGCAGCAGGTAATGCTCCACCAGCGGGCCGCGGAACGCGTTGCGGTCCAGGAAATCGCCCAGGCTGACATTCGCCGGGCTGGCCACCAGCTCGTCGGCGCAGTTGTTGAAGCGCGCGATATCGCGCAGCATGCGCAGGAATGACGGGCGCACCAAATTGCTGCGCTGGGCGAACAGGCCTTTCAGGTTCTGGCCGCCGCGGTACTCGAGGCCGGTCTTTCTGCAGCTGAAGCTGAAGCTCATGTCGCTGTGCTGGTGCGGGACGCCCAGCTGCTCGAGCATGGCCACGAAGTTGGGGTAATTGTGGTGGTTGAAAACGATGAAGCCGGTGTCGACCGGCAGGCTGCGGTCACCCTCGTCGACGTCCACGGTATGCGTGTGCCCGCCGATGTACGGTTTCGATTCAAACAGCGTCAGCTCGTGACGGCCGTTAAGCCTCCAGGCGGTATATAGGCCCGATATACCTGTTCCGACGATTGCCAGTCGCACCCCGATTCCCCGTGACCGCTGCGGGTCCTAAGTTCTTGCTCGATGATTGGAATTCGCGCCCGCGCGCCCGGCGGATGCCCTTCGACCAGGCGCAGCCTCGGACGGCCGCCGGACGGGGCCAAATCCGTGGCCCGACCGGTGCCGAAAGCGCTAAAGTGAGTCTAGTCATGCGCCATCTCCTTCGCCAATTTCCCCGGCTGCCGGTCCTCGTGGCGGTAACGCTGCTCGCGGCCTGCGGCGGCGGGCCGCCGCTGCCGTCGGCCACTGCGCTGAATGAGTCCTACGAAATCGCGCTGGACCTGACGGCTCAGCGCGCCGGGCGCTTCGGCGCCGGCTCGGTGCGCGAGCGGGAAATGCTCGAGCGCCTCGCGGACTACTTCTCAGGCATGACCCCGGACTCGGTCGCGCGCGGTACCGTGCTGGTCTATGCCGATAATGCCTACCTGAACGACAACATCACTTTTGTCGAAGGGGCCGAGGCCATCGCCGACTACTTCGGCGTCGCGGCCGCACAGGTCGATTCGCTGACTGTCGATTTCCTGGACATCGCGCGTGCCGGCGGCGATTACTACATCCGCTGGCGCATGACTATCGCCACCGAGCGGCTGAACGATGGCGAACCGATGGTGTCTTACGGCGTCTCGCATTTTCGCTTCGACCCGGAAGGCCGGGTGCTGATTCACAAGGATTTCTGGGATGCCGGCACCGGCATCTACGAGTACCTGCCGGGCGTCGGCGGGCTGGTCAACGCGCTGCGCGGTCGCCTGGCGCACCAGGGCTGATCAAATGTCTCTCGCCATAGAACTCTGCGAACGCGGCTGGCTGCCTGATCCGCTCGTGCGTCTCGGCATGCGCCGGCTGATGGCCAACCGGTTGCGCAATGAAGGCGAGGGCGCCGGCGACCAGTTGTTCGAGCGTTATCACCGTCGTCTCGACGAACTGCGCCAGAGCCGCATTGCGCTGGATACCGACAAGGCCAACGAGCAGCATTACGAAGTGCCGGCCGAGTTCTTCCAGCTGGTGCTCGGCCGCAACCTGAAATACAGCTGTGCCTGGTTCGCGCCGGCGACCGCCGGCCTGGACGACGCCGAAGAACAGATGCTCGCGATGACCTGCGAGCGCGCGGAACTGGCCGACGGACAAGAGGTCCTGGAACTTGGCTGCGGCTGGGGTTCGCTGACGCTGTGGATGGCGCGCCGCTACCCGAACAGCCGCATTACCGCGGTTTCCAACTCAGCCTCGCAGCGCGAGTTTAT
>CBFCXA010000104.1:0-8041 GCA_965601985.1 uncultured Chromatiales bacterium
AGCCCTGTCCGATTATCGTCGAGAACAACATGTACACGGCGACCAGCTGCCCGCGTATCTGGTTCGGCGCCAGGCTCGGGATCGACGCGATCGCCGCACCGAAGGCCATGGTGCCGACGAAGGTCAGCGGCACCAGCATGACGGCACTGACGGTGCCGGAGCCGCCGAGTGCGAAGACGAGCACCAGCGGTACGGACAGGCTCGCGGACAGCAGCGGCGTGATCACGAAGGTCCGGCGGCCGAACGACTTGAACAGGCGGTCGCACAGCCAGCCGCCGGTAACCGTTCCCGACGTGCCGCAGATCAGAAACACGGCGCCGTACAGCTGGCCGATCTCGGCCGTGTTCCACCCGTAGCTGCGAATGAA
This sequence comes from uncultured Chromatiales bacterium, assembly GCA_965601985.1. Taxonomy (GTDB): domain Bacteria; phylum Pseudomonadota; class Gammaproteobacteria; order Steroidobacterales; genus J054. Next base: position 368 of record CBFCXA010000104.1, read on the forward strand.
GAAAGTCGGTACCCAGGCGGTCAGGCCGTACTGGAAGGCACCGATCATGGCCATGCCGAGAAATACCGACGTCCACATGGCCCAGTCCTTGCGCAGGTACTTCAGTGCGTCGAACATCGACCTGCCGCCGGCGTCCTGCGCCAGCTGGCCGCTGCGCGCCGGCTCGCGCACGAACAGGAACAGCGTGAGGAACACGACGCTGGGGATGCTGGCAAAGCCGAAGGCGAGCTGCCAGGAGCGGATCTCGCCAACGATCGGCAGGGTGACGAACTCTGTGCCGGGCAGGCGGCTGATGATGAAACCGCCCGCGGCGAGCGCAACGCCGGAGCCGAGAAAACTCGCGCCGGTCACCGTACTGGTGGCCAGCCCGAGCCTGCCCGGGCGGAAGTAATCGCTGAGCAGCGAGAAGCCGGCCGGTATCAGCGCCGCTTCGCCCAGGCCGACGAGCATGCGGGCGATGAACAGCCCGCGATAACCCTCGGCGACCATGCACCAGAGCGTGGCAAGCGTCCAGAAGATGACGCTGACCACGATCAGCCGGACCCGGCTGTAGCGGTCGGCCAGGCGACCGGCCGGGATGGCCATCACCGCGTAGAACACCGCGAAGGCGAAACCGAGCAGCAGGCTGACCTCGGTATCGCCGATGCCGAAGTCGCGGCGCATCGGTTCCACCAGCAGGGTGATGACCTGGCGATCGATGTAACTGCCGATCTGCAGCAGCGAGACGGCGGCTACGACGAACCAGCGGTACCCTGTTGACGCGCCGTCGCCGTGCGTGTCACTCACTGGTCTTGGCCGAGGACATAACCTTCCCAGACCGCGCCCGGCGTCCGTTCGATGCAGTTGATCAATACGCCGTCCGGATCCCGGAAAATCATCTCCCGGCTGCTGTGCCCGGCGCGGATGCTGATGTCCGTCGCCGGCCCGACGATCTCGGCGCCGGCTTCGGCAAGCCTCGCCTCGAGGTCAGCCAGATCCCGGACGTAAAAGACCAGGCAGGTTTCACCGGCACGGGCGCTGCCGCTCGGTATAGGGTCGTCACCTTGCAGCGGGTCGATCTCGAACAGGCCGATCATGCCGACCGGCGGCCCGCCGGACTTGATGATGCGGACGTTCTGGATCGTGTCGCCCGGGTGGCCCAGCAGCCCGGCCGCCCGCGGGTCGGTGATGGTGGCATCCAGGCGCGTTTCCTCGAGTCCGAGCACCTCGGCATAGAAACGCACCGACCGCTCGAGGTTTCGCACCAGGATCGCGGTGCGCACCAGCGGGCTGGCGAAGCTGGCGGCATTGACTGAAGGCTCGCTCATTGACTCGATCTTCCTGCCTGCGTGCTATTAGTATGGCTGTACGTTGGCATGCGGCGGTCCCCCCCGCACCGGGAGGTAATGATGAATCGCGAGGGCACGTCCGGTTCGGCGCGTTCGAATCCCCGCATGCCTGTGGAATCCTACCCGGGTGCCGTGCCGACTATGAACGGTCGCGGCTTCATGTTGCAGTCCCTCGATCCGTACTCGCAGTCGTTCGCGGCCTTTGCTGCAGCCTGCAGCGAGCCGGTGCTGGATATCGGTTGCGCCTACGGCATCGCAACGCTCGCAGCTCTCGCTCAGGGCGCGCGCGTCTGTGCCTGCGACATGGAAGCGGCGCACCTGGACGTTCTGCGGGACCGGGTGCCGGAAGCAGCGCGCGAGCGGCTGTCCACCCGGCTTGGACAGCTGCCGGACGTGGATTTCCCGGCAGCCTCGTTCGGAGCCATCCTGGCGTCTCGCGTCATCCACTTTCTCGATGGCGACGAGGTCGAGCTCGCGCTGCGCAAGATGGCCGACTGGCTGGTGCCCGGCGGGCATCTCTTCCTGGTCGCCGATACGCCGTACATGCCGAGCTGGAGTGCCTCGGTGCCTGAGTACGAGCGGAAAAAGCGGGCCGGCGACAAGTGGCCGGGCTTTCTCCCGGACTTCTCGCTCTACGCCAGCGTGACCGCGGACCCTGAGTCGTACCCGGAATTCATGAATCCGATGGACCCGGACATTCTCGCCCGCGTCTGCGAAGAGGCGGGCCTGCGCGTGGTCGACAAAGGTTTCACCGGCCTGCAGCGTGGCGGACCGCCCACGCCGGGCCGCGAGCACGCCGGCTGCGAGGCAGTCAAACCCACGTAGTTGTACGGGCTGGCAGAGTTCCGTGTTGCGCTTGTCGGTCAGAGCCCCAGCTCCAGCAGCCAGCTCCTGGCCGCCGCGGCAACGTCCCGCGGCGCTTCCAGCGGCGGGTAATGGCTCACGTCGTCGAACAGCACGAGGTGCTTGTGCTCGGCGCCGATCCGGCTCGCCATCAACTCGGCCGTTTCGGGTGGCAGCACCGGGTCGCGACTGCCCCAGAGCAGCAGCGTCGGCGCGCGCACGGCCGCCAGCAGGCGACGCACTTCGTCGTCTTCGCGCATGATCGCGGTCATGCTGGTGAACACGAACGCGCCCGGCGAGCGGTTCATGTCGTAGTACTCGGTCACCAGTGCGTCGGTCACGCGGGCCTTGCGATGGAAGTTCGAATCGAGGAAGTCGCGCCAGCAGGTTTTCGGCCAGGGCCTGCCGTTCTCCAGGCAGGTGGAAATCGACCAGCGCAACCTGAATGACAGCCGCGCCAGCGCGCCGGCGTTGTCGACGGGGGCCGACGGCGGCACGTTCGACAGGATCAGCGCTGCGACCCGCTCGGGATAGTTCGCGGCGAAGCGGTAGGCGATGATGCCGCCGCTCGAGGTGCCGAGCAGCACGACCCGGCCGATCCCGAGTTCATCGAGCAAGGCGGCCAGGAACTCTTCCGAGGTCATGGCGAAATCGTCCGGCACCGGGCCGGACAGGCCGGCGGGCGGCTGGTCGTAGCGCAGCACGCGGTAGCGGTCGACCAGGTCGGGCAGCATGCCGTCGAAGCTGCGCAGGTTGCCGAACGAGCCGTGCAGCAGGACCAGCGCTGTGCCGGACCCCTCGTCGCGGTAGTTGACCGAGACGCCGGCGATTTCGATTTGCCTTGTGCCGGCCCCGTAGGCGGATCGCAGCGCGTCCATGGAAATCGGCGCCGCCGGGCGTCGGGCGCCGTGGAAGCCGGCGAACGCGACGACTGCGGCCACGGCAAAGGCGGCCAGCAGTCCGGCAAGGTAGCGCCCGCCAAGCATTGTTCAGGAGTTCGGATCAGGCCGTCGGGGCCTGTTCCGCCTCTTTGCCGCGTACCGGTTCGCGCAGGTCGTCGGGTGTCAGCCGGTAACGCCAGATAGCCACGACGCCACCCAGAACGGCGATCGCGGGCACGACCGCGAAGCCGATGTAGATGGCCCGCAGGGCCGTTTCGGATTGGGTCACCAGCCCGCCGCTCGACGATTCCTGGTACCCCATGGCGCTCATCAGCACGCCGGTGCCGGCAATGCCCGCGGCCATGGACAACTTGTCGAGCAGGCTGGTGATGCCGGCGAAAACGCCTTCCCGTCGCTGGCCGGTCAGGATGTAATCGTAGCGTATCGCATCCGTGAGCATGGAATAGGCAAACAGCATCAGGCCGGCCGCGGCGATGCCGCTGAGGATCGCGCGCGCGACCATCAGCGGGTAGGGTTCGTCGGCGGTCACCGGCAGCCAGCTCAGGTGAATCAGGCCCCAGCCGAGCATGGCGGCGACGTAACACTTCTTTTTATCGAGGGCTCTCGCCACCCGCAGCCAGATCGGCGTCGCGATGAAAAGCGCGCTGATCGAGAGCATGAAGTAAGTCCCGAGCCAATTGTCCGTACGCTCCAGCACGTAGCGGGTGAAATACGCGTTGCTGACTGTCGGCGTGGTCGTCGCCATCAGGATGAAAACGTGCGCAATCGCGAGCAGGCGATAGGGCCTGTTGTGCCAGGCCACCCGCAGCTGGTCGACGAAGTCGATCAGGCGAATTCGCCGGCTGTTGTCGGTGCTTTCGGTCCTCGGTGCCCTAAGCAGCATTAGCGTGGCGGCGACCCCGGCGACGGCGACGATCGCAGCGACCACGGCCGCCGCGCGGATGTGGCCGATGCGGTCCGCGCCCCAGTTCGCCAGCAGCCAGGCCGGCAGCGTGGAGCCGAGCAACAGCCCGACGGAATTGCCGATGACCCGGTAGGACATCAGCGTGGAACGCTCGTGATAGTCGTCCGTGACTTCCACGACCATCGCCAGGCCGGGAATGGTCAGTGCCGTATACGCCGTGGCATGCACGATCAGCACCGCGGCGACATAGAACCAGAGCGCCGTCGGCGACAGCGACTCGGGTGCGGCGAACAGGAACAGCACACTCACCGACATCAGCCCGCTGCCGATCAGGAGGTAGGGCAGCCGCCGGCCGATGCGTGTTTTGGTGCGGTCGCTGAGTGCACCGAGCAGCGGGTCTATCAGGCCATCGTAGATCTTTACGACCCCGAACAGCAGTCCGGCGATCGATGCGGCCATGCCGAGGTTGTCGGTGAAGTATCGCAGCGCGAGGATCGTGACGATGTTGGATCCGGTCGCGTGGGTGATTGGCACTATGGCAAACGCAATGCGTATTTTCAGCGCTTCGCGTTTGCGGTCGCTGTCCTGCACCGGCGTATCGGCTGCACTCGGCGCCGCGTCGTCTGCGGGCCGGCTCAAGGAGCTTCCATGCCTTCGGGCCAGCCCTCGAACGCATCCCGCAGCCGGGGCCATTCCTCCGCAGGCAGCTTGATGCCAATGGCGCGCAGCCAGTCCGGACCCACGACATCGGTCGCGTGACCCGGGGCTCGGGAGTCCAGCAGGATCAGCATGTCGCCGGCACGAAGATCGGCCTCCGGGATGGTTCCGCCCGCAACGCTGATGATCATCCGGCCGCCGAGCATTACGGTAACGCCGGCGACGGGGCTGGGGTGCGTGCCCTGCTGTACGCCCGGCGGACCCTGCAGGGGCCGCCAGCCGTCACTGGGCAGCAGGTGATCGAGATCGGGGCCGCTGCCCGCGATCTCCAGTGCGCAGAGATGCGTGGACCGATCACGGTGGTTGATCACGCCAAAAATCGCCACGATGCGCTCGCTAGACCTGTCCGAACAGCGCTGCGGCATTGTCGCTCAGTATGCGCTGCTTCTGGTTATCGCTGATGTCCGTTCTTGCGCGCAGTTTCTGCTGCACGAAAATCGACTCGTCCACGTCACCGGGGTGACCGTAATCGCTGCCCATGACCAGCGTGTCGTCACCGGCATATTGCAGGATCAGCGGCAGTTCCTCGTGTTCCTCGCAGGTCACATACATGTTGCGTTCCCGGAGCATTTGCGCGGTGAATGCCTTGCGGTCGCGGTCGTCGCGAACTTTGTGCGCCTGCACCGGGAGATAAGTAAGCCAGGACGAGCCGACCTCGAAGAAGCCGAAACGCAGCTTCGGGAACAGGCTTGCGATCTCGCTGGTCGCCAGTGCGGTGAACGACATGAGCGTCGGCACGGACATGTGGAAGCGCGACGGCCGGTCTTCCGCGTTGCGATGAATTTGCCGGAAGGCCGGACTCGCGTTGCCGATATGTACGCAGATCGGCATGTCGAGGTCCTGGGCGACGCGGTAGATCGGGTAGAAGTCCGGGTGATCGATCGGCCGGTCGCCCTCCAGGCCTCGCAGGTGCACGCCGATCGCGCCGTTGCGGTGCGCCCAGGCTATGTCCTCGAGGGTTGCGTCCATACTTTTGACCGCCGGCTGCATGACCCAGCGCAGGCGGCCGCCGCTGTCGGCGCAGCGCTCGGCCAGGAAGCGGTTGTACGCGCGCGACAGCGCCAGCTCGACCTCGGGCGACTCGGGCGACAGCGCCAGGAACAGGCTCGGGAAGATGACATGCACGTCGACGCCCTGCTGCTCCATTGCCTTGATGCGCTCGTCCGGATCGGTCATCGCGAGTGCGCCCGGCTTGATCTGCCCGCCGGAGAACTCCTCGATCATATCCAGGTCCGTGCGTGCATAGAGCTGCCCGTCAATGACCCAGACCGTCTGCAACGGTGCCTGGACCGGCGGTACCATGATTCCCTGGTCCAGGTCGATGGCCTGCGGTCGATGCACACTTTCCTTCTCGGTTAAATGCTCCCAGATGGCCGCGGTCTCGATCAGGTGCGTGTCGGCGTCGATGATGCGCGCGCTCATGATGAAGTCCTCCTGTTAAGGAACGCTGCCAGGTCGCCAGTGAACAGGTCCGGGTCCTCCCACATCGGGAAGTGCCCGAATTGCGGGTAGCTGATCAGCGTGACGGGTGCGTTCGTGAAACGGGCCAGAGTGGCCTCTACGTCCTGCGAAATCACCGTATCCTGCTCGCACCACTGCACCAGCACCGGCACGCTGACCAGTTCGGCCTGCGCGCCCATGTCGATGGTCTGGAACAGCTTGATGTTGGACGCGATGTATTCCCGCTGTCGCTGTGCCGCGCCGGGGAGATTGTTCATGTCGTACATCATGTCGACCATCTCGTCCGGCGGCGTGAAATCCGGGGGCGTGGTGTCTTCGAGCACCAGGCGCCACCAGTACTTCGAGTGCCAGTCGGGCAGGAAGCGGTTGTGGAACCACATCAGTGCGCGAATGCGCCAGTCGATCTCGCGCGTCTGGCTCGGCCGCTCCAGCGGCAGGACGGAAAGTGCCATCGCGCTCACCCGGCCGGGATAGCGGGCGTTGTAGTCCAGCGCGACGTTCACGCCGTTGGACGTTGCGACCAGGCTGAAATGATCCAGTTCGAGATGATCCACCAGCCCGGCCAACAGGTCGGTCGCGCGGGCTGTGGTGTGTTGCCCGGTCGGGTCGGGTCCCGACAGCCCGTATGGGGGCCAGTCCAGCCGGACCACGCGGAACTGCGCTTTCAGCCGCTCCGCCACCGGGTCCCACTCGTGCAGGTTCAGAATACTGCCGTGGAGCAGCACGACCACCGGTCCGTCGCCCTCGTCGCGCAGGTGCAGGTTGACGCCGTCGATGTTGATGAACTCGGATGGCGGTGCCGCCCAGCGCGCGCTGACCCGCTCCCGGTCGGTATCCCACCAGCCCGCGCGGATGCTCAGAACGCCGGACGCGCCGACCACCACCAGGGCCGCCATCAGCGCGACTATCCGGGCGACCACACTCAAACCGTGATCACCGGTTCGCCGAGATCGTGCAGCGGTTCCGCGCCGTCCGCCGTAATCAGCATCAGGTCTTCGATATGCGCGGATCCGCCGACACCGGTGTTCAGCACCGGACAGTCCACGCTGAGCACCATGTTCTCGCACAGGGTCAGGTCGAGCTTGCCGTAAAAGCCGCCTTTGTCATCGCCGGGCTCGTCGGTGTGCATCAGGCCGACGCTGTGCGGGCCGAAGCCGATCGCCAGCTTGAAGCCACCTTTGCGGACAGCTTCCTGTCCCAGTGCGACGATCTCCGTGTACGTCAGTCCGGGCCGCAGTTCTTCCCGCACCGCCTGCCACGCGTGGGCGACAGCCTGCGCTGCGGCCCTCGCGGCGGGTAGCGGTTCGCCAACGAACACGGTCCGTGCGTAGTCGCCGTGATAGTGGTGAAAGTGGCTTACGCCGTCGATGAAGAACGCCTGTCCGTCTCGGATGACCTCGTCCGACAAAACGGACGATGCGCGGTCTACAGTCAGGAACAATGCCCGGTTTCCGCGGCGCGCAGCCTCGATTTCAAACTGCTGCTTCAGTTCAGCGTGGCTGGCCCCGGCGCTCGAGGC
>CBFCXA010000105.1:0-8027 GCA_965601985.1 uncultured Chromatiales bacterium
CTGGTACGGCGACTGGCCGAGCAGGGTATAACCGAGGAATCCGTGCTCGAGCGCATCCGGCAGGTGCCACGGCACCTGTTCGTCGACGAAGCGCTGGCCAGCCGCGCTTACGAGGACAGTGCGCTGCCGATCGGTCACGGCCAGACCATCTCGCAGCCGTATATCGTCGCCCTGATGACCCAGGCGCTGGTCGAGAAGCGGATGACGCCCCCGGCCAAAGTGCTGGAAGTCGGCACCGGATGCGGCTACCAGACCGCGGTCATCGCCGCGCTCTGCGGCCAGGTGTTCACGATCGAGCGGGTCGGCGCGCTGCTGCGGAGCGCGCGTGCCCACCTGCGGGAAGCCGGCGTAGGCAATGTGCGTTTTCGGCACGGCGACGGCATGGAAGGCTGGCCGGGCCAGGCGCCGTTCGACGGTATCCTGGTCGCCGCCGCCCCCGGCGAGATACCGCAACCGCTGCTCGATCAGCTGGCGCCGGGCGGGCGCCTGGTCATGCCGGTCGGGCGCAGCGGGGACCAGGAGCTGCTGCGCGTGACCCGTACCGACGATGGCTTCGAGCGCGAGCACCTGTGCCGGGTCTCATTTGTACCTCTTCTCGGCGGGACCGGATAAATGGCATTGTTTTCCGCGCTTTACGAGCGCGTGATGAGCTGGTCGAGGCATCGCCACGCGCCGGCCTATCTCGGCGCACTGAGTTTTGCCGAATCCTCGTTCTTCCCGATTCCACCGGACGTGATGCTGGCGCCGATGGTACTGGCGCGGCCTGAACGGGCCTGGTACCTCGCAGGTCTGACCACAGTTGCCTCCGTGCTCGGAGGACTTGCCGGCTTTGCTATCGGCGCGCTGGCGCTCGACGCGGTCATGCCGCTGCTGGAGCAGCGGGGTTATGATGCTGCCTTCGCGCGCGCCGAGGACTGGTTCGAGCGCTGGGGCTTCTGGGCGATTCTGGCCGCCGGATTCTCCCCGATTCCATATAAAGTTTTCACCATCGCGGCCGGGGCGCTGGCCATGCCGCTGCTGCCCTTCACCGCAGCGTCGGTCGTCGGCCGTGGTGCGCGCTTTTTCCTGGTTGCCGGGCTGGTCGCCTGGGGCGGTCCGGCGGTAGAAGCGCGGCTGAAGCGCTACGTCGACATCATTGGATGGTTGCTGGTACTGGTCATCGTCGTCGCTTACCTGTTGCTGCGGGGCTGAGTCGCGCGCTTGCATCGCTGCTTGCGGTCTCGCTGCTGGCCGGCTGCAGCTCGGCCTTGCGCTGGAGCCCGGACACCCATGTGGTGCGTGACGGCGATACGCTGTATTCGATCGCCCGGCGCTACGATCTGGATCCGCGGGATCTCGCTGCCTGGAACCGGCTGGGTGATGGCCGCTTGATCTACCCGGGACAACGATTGTCCCTGGCCGGTCCGGCCGGCGCGGGTAGCCGGTCGGCCGGCACAACTGGCAGTCGGCCCAAGGTCGCGGCGTCCCGGCCACCGCCGGTCAAAGCGGTCGACGGCTGGCGCTGGCCAACCGCCGGCGGCCTGACGGCCGGATTCGGCAGCACTGCGAGTACGCAGTCGGGTATCGAGATCGGCGGCCGTTTCGGTCAGGCGGTCAGCGCAGCAGCCGATGGCGAGGTCGTTTATGCCGGCAGCGGTCTCAAGTCTTATGGGCAGCTGCTGATCATCAGGCACAACGAGAGTTTTCTCAGTGCCTACGGGCACAACGATAAGCTGCTGGTGAGCGAAGGCGAGCGGGTGGTCGCCGGTCAGCAGATCGCCCGCATGGGCAACGGGCCGGGCAAGAAGGCGCTGCTGCATTTTGAAATCCGGCGCAACGGGTCGCCGGTCGATCCGCTCGGCTATCTGCCGGGGCGCTGATGGCTCAGTCGATCAGCAGGGCGGCCACCACGCGCCGGCCCTCGCCGGCCAGCACATTGAAGGTGCGGCTGGCTGCGCCGGTGTCCATTACCTCGAATCCGACGCCGGTCTGCATGACGCTGCTGATGAGGCTGAGCGGTGGAAAGCGCTGGCGGCTGCCGCTGCCAAACAGGACCAGTTCCGGCTGCAAGGCAAGCGCATCGGCAAAATCCGCTATGCTCATCGCGTCTACGGCAGGTGGTTGCCAGCCGGTAATGACAGTATCGGGGCTCAGTATGACCGGACTGGTGTGCTGATCGTCGCCCACGGTCAACAGGCCCGCGGAATAGGTGCGGATCAGGACACTGCCACTCTTGTCGAGACTCAGCTGCATCTTCAGAAACTCCGTTACCGACAATCTTAGCGGCTCGCGCGCCGGTCATCAGCCATGACTTCGATTCGACCGGGGGCATCGCTGCACATCCGTCGTCGCATGGTCGACCCGGCGGCGATTGAGCTGCTGCCGGACAGCCTGCACCCGGCCATGCGGCGGGTCCTTGCGGCCCGGAAAGTGGTTCCCGATCAGCTGGAGACGCCGATGTCGGCCTTGTTGCCGGTCAGCGGCCTGGCGCCGGCCCTGGCAGCTGCCGAGCGGCTGCTCGAAGCCCGGCGCCGTGACGAGTCGATTGTCATCGTCGGCGATTTCGATGCGGACGGGGCAACCGCCACGGCGCTGATGGTCAGTGGTCTGCGCATGCTCGGCTGCCGCCATGTCGACTTCATGGTGCCGGATCGCTTCCGCCTGGGCTACGGCCTGTCTGCAGGACTCGCTGAACAGGCCGCGGCGGCCGGCGCGCAATTGCTGGTGACCGTCGATAACGGCGTGGCCAGTCTCGACGGTGTGGCCCGGGCTAGAGAACTGGGTATGCAGGTCATCGTGACCGACCACCACCTGCCAGGTGATGAGCTGCCCGATGCCGTAGTCATGGTCAATCCGAACCTGCCTGACGAGCCCTTCGCTGGCAAGGGTCTGGCCGGTGTCGGCGTCGCGTTCTACGTGCTGGCTGCGCTCGGCCAGTTGCTCCGGTCCAGCGGCGAACTCGCGGCCGACACCGTGCGCAGCGCGGTGAATTCGCAGCTGGACCTGGTGGCCCTGGGCACGGTCGCGGACCTCGTGCCGCTGGACTACAACAACAGGATCCTGGTCGCCGCCGGCTTGCGGCGAATACGTGCCGGGCACGCGCGGCCGGGTCTCGCCGCCCTGATCGAGGTGGCCGGCCGGGACGCGTCGCGCCTGCGCAGCAGTGACCTGGGCTTCGCCATCGGGCCGCGGTTGAACGCGGCGGGACGTCTGGCCGACATGCGCGTCGGCATCGACTGCCTGTTATCGCCGACCGTGGCAGAGGCGCGCCCGCTGGCCCGACAGCTGGACGCGCTGAACCAGCAGCGCCGGCAGCTGCAGGACGGCATGGAACAGACCGCGCGCCGGCACGTAGAGGCCGCGCTCGCGCGTGTGGCCGACGCCGGCAATGCCTACTGCCTGTTCGATCCCGACTGGCACGAGGGAATAGTCGGGCTGGTGGCCAGCCGGATGAAAGATCAGCTCAATCGGCCGGTGGTCGCCTTCGCGCCGGCGGAACAGGCCGGCGAGCTCAAAGGTTCCGCACGCTCGGTACGCGGCGTGCATATTCGCGACCTGCTGGCCCGGATTGCTGCCCGTCGACCCGGTCTGATTCAGCGCTTCGGCGGACATGCCATGGCGGCAGGGCTGAGTCTTCGTGCGGATGATCTCGACGAATTTCGCCAGGCGCTGGCCGCGGAGAGCGCGGCCTATGCGGAGTTGCTCGCGGAGCCGAACCTGTTGTGGAGCGACGGGCAGCTGGCAGCTGACGTGCTGGATACGGAACTGGCGGGCGCGCTGGAGGCCGGTGGGCCCTGGGGACAGGCCTTTCCGGAGCCGCTGTTCGACGATCGCCTGGAAGTGGTCGACTGGCGTCTGCTCAAGGAGCGGCACCTGAAGATGACGCTGCGTCCGCCAGGCGCGGCCGGCAGCATCGATGCGATCGCCTTCAACCAGGTCGAGTTGCCGCGCGACGAAGCACCGCGTTTTGCCTATCGGCTCGAGATCAACGAGTTCCGCCAGCGGCGCAGTCCGCAGCTGGTCGTCGAGTGCATCCAATCGCCGGGCGCATGACCGGCACGCCGAACTACCACCTGGGGCTGCCGGCCTGGGCTTTCCCCGGCTGGCGCGGCCGGTATTTCGACAATCGGCCCAGTGCACTGGCCAGCTATGCGCGGGTGTTCAACACCGTTGAGGGCAACACCAGTTTCTACCGCATTCCGGACGCTGACAGCCTGCGCCGCTGGCGCGAAGCTCTGGCAGGTCGTGACTTCCGGCTGTGCTTCAAGCTGCCCCGCGAAGTGACGCACGAAGCGCGGGCCGACACCGGCGTGCTCGCGCGTTTCCTGTCAGCGATCGAGGAGCTGCGCGAGTGGCTGGGGCCACTGCTGGTGCAGCTGCCGGCCCGCGTCGGCCCGGCGTCGGCCGACGACATTGCCCGGCTGCTCGAGGCGCTGCCCGCCGACTGGCCGGCGGTACTCGAGGTTCGCCATCCGGCATTCTTTTCCCAACCGGAACGGCTCGAGCCGGTGCTGGATCGTTTCGGTACCGGCCGCGTCATGCTCGACAGCCGGCCGCTGTATCAGGGCGACTGCTCGCACCCGGAAGTGCGCGCGGCCCTGCACGAGAAACCGGACCTGCCGGTACTGGATCGCGTCTACAACGGTCTGGCCTTCGTGCGCCTGGTCCTGCACCCCGATCTCGACAGCAACGGCCAATACCTGGCGTTCTGGGCGCGTCGCGTCGCGCGGTGGCTGCAGCGGGGCGACGATGTATTCATGATGATTCACTGCCCGAATAACCTGCACTGCCCGGAGCTGGCCCAGCGTTTCCATGAACTGCTGCGGGTTGTGGCTCCTACGCAGCGCATCGGTCCCTGGCCCGCCTGGCCGGTCCCGCAACAGGCAAGTCTGATCTGACCGGCAGCGGCACTTTCCATCCCGACCCGCTGCGACTAGCATTACGCGCTTTCCTGCGCCGCCGGCGCGAAAGGACAGCCGTAGTGGAGACCAATCCGATCAAGACCGCCATCAGGGACCTGCGTGATCGCAGCCAGGCCCTAAGGGGGTATCTTTGACTTCGACGCCAGCCAGCGTCGTCTCGAAGAAATCAATCGCCAGTTCGAAGACCCGTCGATCTGGGAGAAACAGCAGGAAGCCGAGGCACTGGGCCGGGAACGCGCACGCCTGGAGTCTGTGGTTACCGAGCTGACCCGTCTCGACCAGGGGCTGTCCGACGCGGCCGAGCTGCTGGAGCTGGCCGAGGCCGAGGACGACGAGGAAACCGTCGGCGAAGTCGAGCGTGAAGTCGACCGTTTCCTCGCCAGCGTCGAGCGCCTGGAGTTCCGGCGCATGTTCAATCGCAGTGCCGACGCGGCCAATGCCTTCGTCGACATTCAGGCGGGTTCCGGCGGCACCGAGGCACAGGACTGGGCGGAGATGCTCCTGCGCATGTACCTGAAGTGGGCGGAGGCCAACGATTTCCAGGCCGAGCTGATCGAGGTTTCGCCCGGCGAAGTCGCCGGCATCAAGAGCGCAACGGTCCGGGTGCTTGGCGATCATGCCTACGGCTGGCTGCGCACCGAAACTGGCGTGCACCGGCTGGTGCGCAAGTCGCCGTTCGATTCCGGCAACCGCCGGCACACGTCGTTCGCCGCGGTGTTCGTGTCGCCGGAAATCGAAGATGACATTGACATCGAAATCGATCCGTCGGATCTGCGCATCGACGTCTACCGGGCCAGCGGCGCCGGCGGTCAGCACGTGAACCGGACGGAATCGGCCGTGCGCATCACGCATAACCCAAGCGGCATTGTGGTGCAGTGCCAGAACGACCGTTCGCAGCATAAGAACAAGGCGACCGCGATGAAACAGCTGCGCGCGAAACTCTATGAGCTGGAAGAGCAGAAACGGCGGGCCGAGGCGCAGGTGACCGAGGACAGCAAGTCGGATATCGGCTGGGGCAGCCAGATTCGTTCCTATGTTCTCGACCAGTCGCGGGTCAAGGACCTGCGCACCAGCATCGAGTCCGGCAATCCGGATGCCATCCTGAACGGGGACCTGAACCGCTTCATCGAGGCCAGCCTGAAGCAGGGCGTATAAGGGGACGGCCAAATGACTGACAAATCGTCAGACGGGGAACATCGACTCATCGCCGAGCGCAGGCGCAAGCTGGACGAGTTGCGCTCGTCCGGGTTTGCCTACCCGAACGGCTATCGGCGCAACGTACTCGCCGGCCAGGTGCTCGCGACCTACGAGGGTCACAGCACCGACGCGCTGGCCGAGGAAAATGTCGAGGTCTGCGTGGCCGGTCGACTGATGGCCAAGCGCGTGATGGGCAAAGCCGCGTTTGCCAAGCTGCAGGATCGCTCCGGCCAGATTCAGCTGTTCGTCGAACGCGACGCGCTGCCCGAGGGTGTCTACCGGGGTTTCAAGACCTGGGATCTGGGCGATATCGCCTGGGCCCGCGGCGTCCTGTTTCGCACCAGGACCGGCGAAATCACCGTCAAGGTGACGGAACTCGCACTGCTGACCAAGTCGCTGCGCCCGCTGCCCGAGAAATTTCACGGCCTGACCGATACCGAACAGCGTTATCGGCAGCGCTATGTCGACCTGATAGTGAATCCGGAATCGCGCGAAGTATTCCAGGCCCGTACCGCGGCGGTGCAGTACATACGCAGTTACCTCGACGCGATGGGCTTCATGGAAGTCGAAACGCCGATGATGCATGCGATCCCAGGCGGCGCGCTGGCGCGGCCGTTCGTGACCCATCACAACGCGCTCGACCGCGAGCTTTACCTGCGCATCGCGCCCGAACTCTATCTCAAGCGGCTGGTGGTCGGCGGTTTTGAGCGCGTCTACGAGATCAACCGCAGTTTCCGCAACGAAGGCGTGTCGACCCAGCACAATCCCGAGTTCACCATGCTCGAGCTGTATCTCGCGTACGCGGACTACGAGGTGTTGATGGACCTGGTCGAAAACCTGATGCGCAGCGTGACCGGCGCGCTGCTGAACAGCGACCGGATTACCTACCAGGGTCGGGAGTACAACCTCGGCCCCGGCTTTCCGCGGCTCACGGTCGAGCAGGCGGTCGCGCAGTACAACCCGGACCTGGATGCGGACAGATTGCGTGACGCGGCGTATTTGCGCGAGGTCTGCCAGCGCCTGGAGATCCCGGTCAAGGACAGCTATGAATCGGGCAAGTTGCTGATCGAGGTGTTCGAGAAGACCGCGGAAGATCAGCTCATGGAGCCGACCTTCATCACCGGCTTCCCGGCCGAGGTCTCACCGCTGGCGCGCCGAACCGACGGCGATTCCTGGCGGACCGACCGTTTCGAGTTCTTTCTCGCTGGCCGCGAAATCGCCAACGGCTTCTCCGAGCTGAACGATCCGGAAGACCAGGCCGAGCGATTCCGCGCCCAGGCGCAGCAGAAGGCCGAAGGCGACGAAGAAGCGATGTTCTTCGACGAGGACTACATCGCCGCGCTGGAGTATGGTCTGCCGCCGACAGCCGGGCTCGGCATCGGCATCGATCGGCTGGTGATGTTTCTGACCGACTCGGCGTCGATCCGCGACGTGCTGCTGTTCCCGCATCTCCGCGACGCGCGCCGCTGATCAGTCCGTCAGCGCCGGGATCTCGTAGGGCAGGGGCAGCGGCTCGAGGCCGCCGCCGTTGGCCGTGCGCAGCGGTCTGTCGTGCTTGTCCAGCGAAACCACGGCCAGTAATTCCCAGTCGTCGCCGGCAGCCACGCTGTTGACCACGGTCCCGACCCTGCCGCCGTCGTCGCCGAGCAGCGGATCGCCCTCGGCGACTGGTCCGGCGTCGTGCAGCGCGTACCGAAACATGCGGCGCTTGATGCGCCCGAGGTTCTGGGTGCGGGCGACGACTTCCTGGCCGACATAACAGCCTTTGCTGAAGCTGATGCCGCCAAGCAGGTCCAGGTTGACCATCTGGGGCACGAAGGCTTCACTGCCCGCCGCCGCGATTGTCGGGACCCCGGCAGCAACCGCGGCGTGTGCCCAGGCCGCAAAGTCGGCTGGGTCGCCGTCGGCCGCCAGCAGGCTTTCGAGTAT
>CBFCXA010000106.1:0-7842 GCA_965601985.1 uncultured Chromatiales bacterium
GTTAACCATTAGCAATTTACTGTTAATGTCAACGATACGACATACAGCGAGCATGAAGTACTCGTTAATGCTGCACATCCACTTACAATTGTTGCGCTGAAGGCCTATCGAGGGGAACACCATGAACATCGTCCGGGGAGCACGTTTCACCCTGAGTTGCCTGTTGTTTACGACGGCAGCCACGATGCTGGGCCTGTTCGCCGCGCCGGCGATGGCCGGCGTCGCCGCAGCGCCGGCGCTGGATCCCGTCGGGCGCCTGGAACTGCAGTTCGACAATAGCGTGCAGCAATTCCTGTTGGTAGACGATACGGCTTCGGTCGTCGCCGGTCCGCAGTCGTTCTTCGACGGTGGGGCGCTGAGCAACGGCCAGCGTGGCCTGCTGATCCTGGATCCGGAGTTCGACGATACGGCACCGACACCGGACATGCTGGTGACTTTCGGCAACTCTCCCAGCCAGGCCACGATCGACGAGGGTAAGCTCGCGATAGGCGCAGGCAAAAGAACCGGTAACGACCGCGGTTTTATTACCAGCTCGGACACCCTGCGCATAGACTTTCCCCTGCTAGCGGTAGCCGACCCGGTGTTTCAGGTCGAGGTGAAACAGGATGTAGCTGCAAAAATCGTCTTCCTGTTGAATGGCACTCAGGTGGGAGAGCCGCACTACCTGCTCAGCGGCGGTTCTGTCGCCAGCCCCCCGTCCGAGGTGCCGACCGGCGACCCCGATCGAGTGTGCAAGGTCAATGAGCTCACCGATGGCGGCGCCGACTCAGGGAACAATGACGACGGTCTCTGCGAGCTGCCCAAGGCGCCGCTGCACAACGCCGAGATCTGGACCGTCATCAACGGCGGCAAGCTGGCCATCAAGGGCGGGGGTGAATACCCGGTCCCGGGAGATTTCCGGACGAGCTGGGACGCCTATGCGCTGGACGGCTTTCTGGACTGCGGCGACGAGTTCGCCAGCGACGGCGGTGAAGTCACCGGACGAAGGGCCATCACCAACGTCGGTGGTGGTTGCACCTCGCTGATCGGCTACGACATCGAATTCGATTCGGTGAAAAACGAGGTCAGCTTCGAAGTCGTCGACCCAGACAACCAGAATCTGGGCACAATTTTCGACGTCGAGTTTGAGCCGCAGCCACTGGGCAGCGAGGACGACGAGACGCTGCTGTCATACACCGACGCGATCGACTGTGACAACCCACTGGTTACCGACCCGACGGACCCGAACCAGGCCACGCGCTCCTGCATCGGCCTGCAGACCTGCGTCGGCCAGCCGATTCGGGCCTGCAGCGACTCGGGCAACAGCTGCAGCAAAGACAGCGACTGCGATGTCGCCACCGGCGAAAGCTGCGACACCCTGCAGCTTATTCCACCGGTCGGCGGCTTCCCGGACCTGGTGCTGTCGACACCGGCCCCGGCAACCGAGTACGGCTGCGTGCTCGAGGAGACCGTGATCTACCTTGGCTCGCCGGGTAGCTGCAGCCTCGACTCGTCGATCAGCTGCGCGACCGATTCCGACTGCGATGCGGGCGTTTGCAACCTCGTGACTCCGGAAGTCCAGGTACTGCAGGAGATCTTCATCTTCGACGACGTCCGCTTCGGACGCCGCTAGGAAGATCGTCTGCTGATCGCCAGAACTTAATCCTCGGCGGCCTCGGGGCTAAACAGCGCCGAGGCCGCCGAGGATCTTCTTGCTGGCCCGCAGGTCCTGCGGGTTGGCCCCAGCCCCGGCAGCATCGGCAAGTTGCGCCCGCGCGCGCAGCAGCAACGCCTCTTCGTAGGCCAGGCCAAACTCCCGCGCCGAAGACAGGCCCCGCTCGACTGCCGCAAGCGCATCCTCGCTCCGATCCAGCGATGCCAGCGCCCATGCCCGCGCCTCCTCGACCAACGGCATGAATAACGGCGCATCGGGCCCGGCTCCATCGACGGCTGCGTCGAGTTGCGTCAGCGCGTCTTCGCCGCGCCCGGATTCGGTGAGCGCCAGCGCCAGTACGATGGCAGTTTCCAGTACGCTGGCGGCCTGCCCATAGTCGCTGAACTCCTGCTTCACTCGCTCGAGCACCTCGACCGCGGCAGCCGGGTCGCCACGTTTAAGCAGCGCGCGGCCGTACTGGATTTCGGCGTACGCCGCGCCGTCGTGAAAGCCGGCCGCGCGCATGGTGCGCACCGCATCGCGCAGCATCGGTTCAGCCTCCTCAAGCCGGCCACGCTTGACCAGTACCTCGCCGATGTTCGACGCGGCCGTGGCCTCGCCCACCGTGTTGCCCGCCTTACTGCAGATCTTCCGCTGGCTCTCCCACCAGTCGATCGCGCCGTCCCAATCGCCGGCGAAGTAGGCCGAGCAGCCGAGGTTGCCGCGCACGTTGGCCTCACTCGAGAGTTCGCCCAGGCGCTGGTAGATCTGCAGTGCTTCCTGCATCTGCTCCGGCCGCGGTTGTCCCAGCGACTCGTTCGCGGAACCGGCGGCGACCAGCGCCTCGGCCAGTGCCGCTTCGTCGCCGACGGCGCGCGCTTCGGCCATCGCGGTGTCGGCCAGGTCCAGACATTGCTGGAAGTGTTCCTGGGCAAAGCGGATCATTGCCGCGAAAGACGACAGCCGCGCGCGCAGTCGCCCGGCCTCGTCCGACTGCTCCCCGGCGATCAGTTTTCTGCCGCGCGTAAGCTCCCGCAACGCCATCGGGAAGGCCCCCATTCGGTCCCGGACGTAGGCCCGTCGCAGCAATAGCCCGGCTGCCGCGACTTTGTTTTCCGCCACGATGCGCGCCGCGCGGCGGTAAGCCTTGAGCGCATCATCGAACATCGCGGCTGCATCACAGCTGTCGCCGAGTCGTGTCCAGGCTTCCTGCAACTCGTCCGGCGCGACGCCCCGCAGGCCGGCGGCAGCGTCTAGCGCAACGCGGTACAGGCGCGCCGCGTCGGCGTTGGCATAGGACCGCCTGGCCCGGTCTCCGGCCAGGCGCGCGTATTTCCAGGTCCGCGGCCGGTCGTCGCCGCGAGAAAAATGCCGGGCGAGATCGGCCGCATAGACCAGCGGGTCGTCGACGTCAGATTCCATCTTTTCGCCGGCGACGAGATGCAGCCGCGCGCGCAGGCGGTACGACAGCGACTCGTACGCTGCCTTGCGCAGCAGACCGTTGCGAAAACGCAGCCGGTCGTCGCCGTCTTGCACGATGAATCCCGACAAGCGATCGAGCATGCCCGCGTCTAGTTCGTAGCCCTCGGAGTCGAGCAGCGCGGCCAGCATCCCGCGACGGCAGCTGCGGCCAAGCACGGTGGCATACCGCAGCGTCAGCCGTGCGTCCGGATCGAGGCTGTCGACCTGCGAGGCGACCATCGCCTCCAGTGAATCAGGCACGCTGTCGAACGAGCCGAGGTTGCGCGCGGTGCGAATCATTTCCAGCGCGAACAGCGGGTTGCCGGCAGCGCGCCGGACCACGAAGTCGATCTCGTGAGGCCGCAGCGGCGCGGCGTCGGTCGCCAGCTTGACCAGCTCCACGAGGTCATCGTCCCGCAGCGGCTGCAGCTCCAGGCACTCATCGGCCCGCTCGAACAGCGGGCCGCTCGCCTCGCGCTGGACCGCGATCAGCAGCCAGCCCTTATCCGCGCTCGCAGCTGCAATGCGCGCGAGCAGTTCCAGCGAGGCCTCGTCGGCCCAGTGGGCATCCTCCATCACCAGCACCAGCGGACCGGGACGCGCCGCGCCAAGCAGCCGTATCACCAGCTCCGCGACGCGTTCCGGGCGGAAGCGCGTTTCGATCGCGGTCACTGCGGGCGACTCGGGCAGTTCGACGTCCAGCACGTCGTCGAGCAGCGCGACCAGTTCCGCGCTGCCGGGATCCAGTTCGGCTACCCGGTCGGCAAGCTGTCGCCCCATTTCCTTCGCATCGGCGCGCGCTATCCCCAGCAGTTCGCGGAGCGGATCGCGGAATACCCGGTATGGATTCGTCGTGCCGTAGGGTTCGGCGCGCAGTCCGATCACGCGCGACTCCGGGGCAAACCGCGTCGCCTCACGCGCGAGCTGCGATTTGCCGATGCCGGCCGGCCCCGTCACGCAGACCACGCCGCCCTGGCCCGACTGCACCGCCCGCACCCGGCTGCCGAGCATCTCCAGTTCGTCACGCCGACCGGTGAACGGCAATTCGACCTCGCGGGTCGTGCGATAGCGCCGGCCCTGCGGCTCGTCGACCGCGTAGACCACCTGCGGCACCTTCTTGCCCTTGAACTGGAACGGACCGACTGCCTCGGTGCCGAAGCGCGTGCGCGAATAATCGAGCACGCCCGGGTGCGCGTACAGGCTGCCGGCCGGCGCCTTCGCACAGATGCGCGCCGCGGTGTTGGTCGTATCGCCCATCGCCGAATAGGCCGCACGCCACGGCGTGCCGACTTCTACCGCGAATACATGGCCGCGATTCACGCCGGCCTGAATCGGCAGCGGCAGATTCGCCGTCACCAGCTTGCGCAGCGCACGCAGCATCCGCGCCTCGTCGTCCTCGCTGGCGAACGGCACCCCGGAGCCCAGAAACAGCTTGCCGCCGTCGCGATCGAGATCGACAGCCAGCAGCGTGACCTGCTCGGCGTCGAAAAAGCCCTGCGCAGCACCGAGCGTATCGTTCAATGCGCTGGCGACCGCGGCGGGCCCGGCCTCCAGGAGCAACCGGTCGGTACCCGAGAAGCGCGCAAACGCAATGCAGGCGACGCGGTGTTCGGGTTCCGGCACCTGCCCGGCGAGATAGCGACCGAGCCGTTGCGGGAACAGCCCGAAAGCAAGCTCATCCGGATACGAACGAATCGTCTCGCACCCATCGGGTCCAGTGGCCGGCTGGCGCCAGCGCAGCAGGCGCAAACCATCCTCGCGCGCGCGGATCGCATCGCCGGGCAGCAGGGCCGCAGTCGATTCGGTAACGGCAATCTCTCCTGCATTTGCAGCAGCTTCACAATCTGCGGCCGCGGTCGCCTGCGGACCCACCAGTACCAGCTCGCGATGACTGCCTCCGACCAGGAAGAAATCCAGCGCACCACTGTGCAGTCCGACCGACATGCTCAGGCGAATCCGCCCGACCGAGGTCGGCCGTTCAGCGGCGACCCTCAGGGCGCTGCGCATACCGACCGCGGCGCTGGCCGCGCGCATTGCGTGATCCGGGCCGGTGAACAGGAACAGCAGTGCATCGCCGCCGAACTTCAGCAGCATGCCGTCGTACTCGCGCGCGCAGTCGAGCATGGGGCCGAAGACGCGATTGAGCGTGGTGATCAGTTCTTCACCACCGACACGGCCCTGCCGCGATAATCGCTCGGCGAGGCTGGTGAAGCCGGAGATATCGGCAAAGCACAGCGTGCCGTCGACACTCTGCCAGTGCCGCTCCGGTATGGAAGCGGCCCAGTCGAGCGCCAGCTCAGGGATATGTCGGTCGAGCGCAGCCATGATCGTCGCTGCCGATGATCGGCAAGCCCTCCATCGCGGTCAAACCCGTTGAGCGGCGTCGAGCGCCTGCCGGGCTGTGGCACAATCAGCGGGCGGGGTGCAACAAGAACAAGGAGCCAGAGGCATAGATTGCCGAGCCGGCTTCAAAGGAGAGCCTTTAGTGGGGGCATTGTCGCCAGCGGACACCGGTTGCGAGAGCCCGAACGCGACAACCGGCGATAACGATTTCGCCGACGCCGCGACGCTGTCCGACTACTTCGGTACGACCCGAGATCAGGCACGCGCGGTCCGGGAACTGCTGGAACCGGTGTATCTGCGCGGCGGCGACTGGCTGTTTCACCAGGGCGACCCCGGCGATGCGCTGTACCTGATCGTTAGCGGGCGGCTGCAGGTGTGGATCGGGGCCGAAACCGACACGGCTCAAAGGCATGTGGTAGCCGATGCAGGCCCGGGAGAGAGTGTCGGCGAAATCGGCATGCTGACCGGCGAACCGAGAACCGCCAGCCTGCGTGCCATTCGCGACACGCGCCTGCTGCGCGTCGGGCAACACGAATTCAACGCGCTGGCCGAAGCTCACCCGCAGCTCGCGCTGCGGCTTGGCAGGATGATTGCCCGACGGCTGCGGGAACGCACAGCGCCTGGCGCAGGGTACGCCCGCAATCTCCACCGCATAGCCGTCGTCTACTGTGGCGAGCATGACGCAACGGATTTCGGGCAGACGCTCAGCGAGCGACTGTCCGCGATGGCCGTCACCCGGCACGTCACGCGAACCAGCCTGCCGGAGGAACTGGCGCAGGCAGCCAAGGGCGAAAATACGGAACTCCAGGATCGCATCAGCGCCTGGCTGAACGACGAAGAAGAACGCCACCGCTACCTGTTACTGGACACCGCCGGCGGCGACCAGCACTGGCGCGAGCTGTGCATTCGACAATCGGACCTGGTGCTGCTGGTCGCGAACGCCACATCGGCGCCGGACACCGCCCAGATCCGGCAACAACTCGACGGCGACTCGTCGGCGCGCCGGATACTTGTCCTGCTGCAACCAGAAGGTGATACGGAGTTCTCCGGCACGGGCAGCTGGATCGACGCCACCTCGGTCAGCGAACACCTGCACGTACGCACCGTTGCCGACATAGACCGCGTCGCGCGGACCATAGCGGGGCGTGCTATCGGGCTGGTCATGGGCGGCGGCGCGGCGCGCGGATTCGCGCACATCGGCGTCTACCAGGCCCTGGTCAAATCCGGGATCCCCGTCGACCGGGTCGGCGGTACGAGCGTAGGCGCGGTCGTCGGCGCCGGCATAGCGCTCGGCATGCCGCCAGACGCCGTGCGCGAGCGTTTGCGCAAAGCCTTCGTCGCCGACCGGCCGTTCAGCGACTTCACGCTGCCAGTGGTATCGGTGCTGCGCGGACGGCGCATGGCTGATGCACTGGAGGAAGCCTTACCACAGCAGATCGAAGACCTGGCGCTGCCCTTTTTCTGCACATCGACCAACCTGGCGAAAGCCGAACTGCAGGTCCATGAACGCGGCCCGCTCGGCCAGTCCGTGATTGCGAGCGCATCCCTGCCCGGTGTCTTCCCCCCGCGGGTGATCAACGGCGACCTGGCCGTGGATGGCGGATTACTGAACAACCTGCCGGTCGACGTGATGGCGGAGCGTGCGGTTGGACGAATCATCGCGGTCGACCTTTCCGCCAGCAAGCAGTACCAGCTCGACTACACGGAAGTGCCCGGGCCGATGCGCATTCTGCTCGGGCGCTGGTTGCCGTTCCTGAAACGCTACCGCGTGCCGGGCATTACCACGCTGCTGCTCAAGGCGCAGGAGGTCGCAAGCCTGGTGCACGCGCGTGAGACGCGGGGCCGCGCCGAATTGCTGCTGCGTCCGCCGGTGGCCGGCTTTGGATTGACCGACGTGCGCCCGTTCGACCAGATCGTCGAAGCCGGGTACCGGCATGCGATGGAAGCGCTCTAGAGCTGGGAACGGGACGCGTCTGTGTCCAGCCCGGTCACATACGAACAAAGCGAATCTCAGGGCTGACTATCCGTGACGAGAAATTCAGCGCAGACAAGTGAAGCCTGGCGGCGCGTGACGATGGCGCTGGCCATACTGGCGGTGAGCCAGCCCGTGGCAACGCAGGGACCGGACGCGGAGATGGCGGTATCTGCACTGGGCCGCATCGAGCCGGAACACGGCATCATCCGCATCGCAGCACCATCGACACCGGACGCAGTTTCAGGCGCGGTGCTCGCGGAACTGCGCGTCGATACCGGCGATGACGTCGTAGCCGGCCAGGTCCTGGGCGTGATCGACACGGCGGCACTGGTCGCGTCGCGCGTGACCGAGGCCGAGGCGAGTCTGCAGCTGGCCGAGCGCAACAGCGAAGCCAGCGCCGCACTGGCTGATGAGGCCTGCATCCGCGCCG
>CBFCXA010000107.1:0-7830 GCA_965601985.1 uncultured Chromatiales bacterium
AAGCTGCTCGACGACGTGCTGCGCATCGCCCGCGCCGCCGGCGACGCGATCATGGAAATCTACCAGCGGGACGACTTCTCGGTCGAGACCAAGGCCGACCATTCACCGCTGACCGAGGCCGATCGCGCGGCCCATGAGCTGATCTCTGCAGAACTGGCGCGCCTGACGCCCGCGATCCCGGTCTGGTCCGAGGAATCGGCCACGATCCCGTTCGATGAGCGCAGCGGCTGGGACGAGTTCTGGCTGGTCGACCCGCTGGACGGCACCAAGGAGTTCATCAAGCGCAACGGCGAGTTCACGGTGAACATCGCGCTGATCCGCGAGCACATCCCGGTCCTGGGCGTGGTCCACGCGCCGGCGCGCGGTGTCGACTACTACGCCAGCCGGACAGCCGGCGCCTGGCGCCAGGACGGTGATCAGGCGGCGCAGCGCATCGAAGTCCGGCGGCCGGCCGCAGAACCCGCGCGGGTGGTCGGCAGCCGCTCGCACCGCGGCGCCTCCCTGGAGCACTTCCTGACCTGCATCGGCCCGCATGAACTCGTGCCGATGGGCAGCTCGCTGAAACTCTGCCTGGTCGCCAGCGGCGACGCCGACGTCTATCCGCGCCTGGGCCCGACCTCGGAGTGGGACACTGCGGCGGCCCAGGCGGTGGTGGAGTGCGCCGGGGGCGTGGTCGTCGACCTGCAGGGCCGCCCGCTGCGCTACAACCACAAGGCCGAGGTCCTGAACCCGTACTTCATCGTCTACGGTGACCCCGGATCCGACTGGCTGGCCTGCGCCGACAGCGCGCAAGGCTGACCCCCGGCGTCGCCCCTGCTAAAATCAGCGGGCAATGTCGCTCACCCTGCGCTGGTGTACGGACTTCGCGATGCAGCACAAGACGATGCCGGCCCGACCGGCCCGAACAACAGCTGCGGCGCGGCCTGCCCCGGTGCAAGGCCTGGATAATGACCGATAACGTAGAAACCAACATTTTCAGCAACCGTTCCCGCCTGAAGGCACTGCGCGTCGAACACCGCGACCTCGATGTCGCAATCACCGAACTCGACAGCAACCCGAATGCCGATCAGCTCCGCGTGCGCCGGCTCAAGAAGCAGAAGCTGCGCCTCAAGGACCAGATCGCCAGGCTGGAAAGTGAACTGATCCCCGACCTGAACGCCTGATCTCCGGCGCGGTGAGGGGCCGCCGGGATACAGCAGTATCCCGCGGCGTACTACGTCTCTGTTCCCCTATGCAGCCATGCGTGTCGGAGCTGTTTACAGCGGCCCGGTAACTGCAGGTCCTTGATTTCGAGTCGCTACACCGGAAAACCGTGACCCGGTCCACGGCTTGCAGCGACGTGCCTGTCAGGCTTCTTTACAGGTCAACCCGATTGCGTCGCCGGCGCTCCCCCGCCCGGATGCTGCCGCTCTACCGACCACCGTCGTCAGCGTGAACCGGGTCACGGTTCCGGCCTGCAGCCCGGCATTCTGTTCAATCCGGCCGCCGTGACGACCAGGATGGCACGCGACCTGCATATTAGTTCCCCGACACACACAACCTCTCGTCTCTCCCTCAACAAAGACGACACAACGACACACGACACAGAGCCCGACGACAACAACACCCACCAAGCAGGGCTCGACCAAATAACAATAAGAATAAAAATCCGCGCCCATCTAACCGCCCTCCGGGGCGGTTTTTTTTGCCTGCGCCGCGCGTTGCAATCCGCGCAGGCAGCGGTATGGTCTCGGCATGCTGCCGACTGCGCCCATACCCGATATCGCCGACCTCGCCCTGTTTCTGGATTTTGACGGGACGCTCGCCGAAATCGCCGAGCGACCAGAACTCGCCGCGATTCCCGGACAGCTGAAAAAGCGGCTTGCGCAGGCGCAGACCGAGCTCGACGGTGCGCTGGCCGTCGTTTCCGGGCGAACCATCGCGGACCTCGATCAGCTGCTGGCGCCGCTGGAACTGGCGGCAGCCGGCATTCACGGCCTGGAGCTGCGTGCAGAACCCGGCGGCCCGGTTCTGGCCGCATCCGGCGAGGTGCTGCCGCCGGAAGTTCGTGCCAGGCTCGATGCGCTGGCCGCCGAATATCCGGAACTGTTGATCGAGCACAAGGGCGAAAGCGCCGCGATTCACTACCGCAAGGCGCCGGAGCTGGCCGAGCGCGTGCGGCTGGCCACCGAGTGCATTCTCGACGAATTAGGCGAGGACTTTCGGCTGCAAGCGGGCAAAATGGTCGTCGAGCTGCGCCCGGCCGACGGCGACAAGGGCGAGGCTATCCGGCACCTGATGCAGGCAGAGACCTTCGTCGGCCGCCGCCCGCTGTTCATCGGCGATGACATCACCGACGAGGCGGGATTCGATGCAGTCAACGCGCTGGGCGGCTGGTCGGTGTTCGTCGGCGAAGAAAATCCGGCGACGCGAGCGCGCTATCGACTGGACGACGTCGCCTCGGTTCGCGCGTGGCTCGGCGAGGTATTCGATGACCGGCACGGTAACGGCCGGGATACAGGGGAAATGGCGGCGCAATGAATTCACTGGACCTGGCCGTTATCGGCAATTGCCAGATAGGCGCACTGATCGACGCGCAGGCGCGCATGGTCTGGGCCTGCCTGCCGCGCTTCGACGGCAACCCGGCCTTCTGCAGTCTGCTCGAGCCGACCGAGCCCGGGCTTGGCGTCTACGAAATCGAACTGGTGGATTTCTCGCACTCCGAACAGCACTACGTCCGCAATACCGCGATCCTGGAAACGACACTGCATGACAAGCATGGCAACGCCGTGCGGGTGACCGACTACGCGCCACGCTTCCAGCTGTTCGAGCGCAACTACCACCCGGTCATGCTGATTCGCAGCCTGACCCCGGTCTCCGGCTGGCCGCGCATACTCGTGCGCATCCGGCCGGCCGGAGAATACGGCATGAGCGCGCCGCAGCTGACCCATGGCAGCAATCACATACGCTTCGTGCTGCCGGACGGCGTCGTGCGCGTGACGACGGACATCTCGCTCAGCAGCCTGATGGAGGAGCAGACATTCGTGCTGACCAGCCCACGCCACCTGATCGTCGGCGTGGACGAGTCGTTGCCGGAGTCGCCGGCGCACATTGCGCGAGATCACTATGGCCAGACGCGCAACTACTGGGAGCAGTGGGTCCGCGGTCTCGCCATCCCGTTCGAATGGCAGGAAGCGGTGATCCGCGCGGCCATCACCCTGAAGCTATGTACCTTCGAGGACACCGGTGCGGTCATCGCCGCGATGACCACGTCGATCCCGGAGGCGCCGAACAGCGGGCGCAACTGGGATTACCGTTTCTGCTGGCTGCGCGACAGTTACTTCACGGTGCAGGCGCTGAACAGCCTGGGCGCTACCAAGACCATGGAGGAATACCTGCGCTACATGCTCAATGTATCTTTCGACGGCGACAGCAAGCTTCAGCCGGTATACAGCATCTCCGGCAGCGCGGACCTGACCGAGCGCAGCTTCGACAGCCTGTCAGGCTACCGCGGCATGGGGCCGGTGCGCGTCGGCAACCAGGCCTATGAGCAGGTGCAGAACGACGTGTATGGCGCGGTGGTGCTGTCAGCAACGCAGTACTTCTTCGACCGTCGCCTCGCCGAGCCGGGCCAGGCGGAGAACTTCGAGCGGCTTGAACTACTGGGCGAGCGTGCCATCAGGCTCTACGACCAGCCCGATGCGGGCATCTGGGAATATCGCGGCCGGCAGCGCGTACATACCTTTTCCGGCATCATGTGCTGGGCCGGCTGCGACCGGCTGGCGAAAATCGCCCGGGAACTCGGGCTGCACGATCGGGCGAAGTTCTGGCGCGACGCTGCCGATCGCATGCACGCGGAAATCTGCGAGCGCGCCTGGGACGCCGAGCGCGAGACTTTTACCGACGCGGCCGGCTTTCCCGAGCTCGATGCCAGCCTGCTGATGATTCCCAGCCTGGGTTTTCTTCCGGCCGACGACCCGCGGTTCAAGGGCACCTTGAAAGCCATCGAGCAGGAACTACGCCGCGGCAAGCACCTGATGCGCTATCACGCGGCGGACGATTTCGGCCACCCGGAGAATGCCTTCAACATCTGCACTTTCTGGTACATCGATGCGCTGGCCAGCGCCGGGCGTCGCGACGAGGCGCGCGACCTGTTCGAGAACATGCTCAGTTGCCGCAACTCGCTGGGCCTGCTGTCCGAAGACCTGGACCC
This sequence comes from uncultured Chromatiales bacterium, assembly GCA_965601985.1. GTDB lineage: Bacteria > Pseudomonadota > Gammaproteobacteria > Steroidobacterales > J054. Next base: position 4,193 of record CBFCXA010000107.1, read on the forward strand.
GGAAAGCCATGAACTCTGGGGCAACTTCCCGCAGACCTACAGCATGGTCGGCATCATTCATGCCGCGCAGCGACTGAGCTGCGACTGGGAGGACGGCCTGTGACCCGGCTGGTCGTGGTTTCCAACCGCGTGGCCCGGCCCAAGGCCGGCACGCGCTCCGCTGGCGGGCTGGCGGTCGGCGTACTCGCGGCACTACAGGAGCACGGCGGCCTGTGGTTCGGCTGGAACGGACACACCACGCGCAACGAGCCCGGAGACGCGGCACTGGAAGATCACGGAGGCATTACCTACGCGACCATAGATCTGAACGAGCATTCCTACGAGCTCTACTACAACGGGTTCTCCAATACCTCGCTCTGGCCGATCTGCCACTACCTGCTGGGCTTCTTCCGTTACGACCGACGCGAATTCGACGAGTACCGGCGCGTCAACGCATTGTTCGCGCGCAAGCTGCTGCCGTTGCTGCAACCGAATGACGTGATCTGGGTTCACGATTACCACCTGATCCCGCTGGCCTCGGAACTGCGGCGCGCCGGGATCACGCAACCCATCGGCTTCTTCCTGCACGTGCCGTTTCCGGATATCGAGGTACTGCGCGTGCTGCCGGTGTACCGCCAGCTGTTGCGTGCGCTGTGTGCGTACGACGTACTCGGCTTCCACACGCCGCGCGACCTGCGGGCCTTCAACGAAGCCATCGGCGAGCGCGAACTGGGCGACGTCCCCGACCGCCGTGCCGCGCGACCCAAGGGGGTACACGCCGACGTGTACCCGATCGGCGTCGACGTCGACGGCTGCCAGCAACTGGCGGTCGAAACCGGGCGTGGCGACAACGTCAAGCGCATGGTGCGGCACCTGCATGGGCGGCAGCTGCTGATCGGCGTGGACCGCCTCGATTACAGCAAGGGACTGGAGGAACGCTTCCGCGCCTTCGAACGACTGCTGGAAAACTACCCGGCAATTCGCAACCAGGTTTCCTACATCCAGATCGCACCGGCAACGCGCTCCGGCGTGCGCGCCTACGGCGAAATCCGCGAGGCGCTGGAGCAACAGGCCGGCATGATCAACGGCAACTATGCCGACATCGACTGGGTGCCGATCCGTTACCTGAACCGGGCTTTCGACCGGGCCACGCTGATGGCGTTTTTCCGCGAAGCCTCGGTCGGGCTGGTCACCCCGGTTCGCGACGGCATGAACCTCGTCGCCAAGGAGTTCGTCGCCGCGCAGTCGATGGAAGATCCCGGCGTGCTCGTGCTGTCCGAGCTGGCCGGCGCCGCCTATGAGCTGACCGACGCCGTGCTGGTAAACCCCTACGACGTCGACGGCGTAGCCGACGGTATCCACAAGGCGCTGAGCATGCCGGCCGGGGAACGACGTGAACGCCATGCCAGCATGCTGGAAGTCCTGCGCCGCAACGACATCACGGCCTGGCGCACGCGTTTCATGGACGCGCTGATTGCCGCGCACGCACGCGGCAATCAGTGATGCCGATGCTGCTGGCCGATATCGGCGGCACCAACACACGCTGCGCCACGATGTTGCCGGGCCAGGACCCGGCGCGGGTGCGGCGCTACCGCAACCGGGATTTTGACGGGCTGCCCGCCCTGCTGGCTGCCTATCTCGACGAGTGCACCGACGAGCAACGGCCCGACTCCGCCGCGCTGGCCGTGGCCGGGCCGGTACAGGGCTCGCAGGTGCAAATGCTGAATATCGACTGGGCCTTCGACAGCGCGACGCTGTGCGACGCGCTGTCGCTGTCGAAAGTGTCACTGATCAATGACTTTGCGGCGCTGGCGCACGCGCTGCCGATCCTCGGAGCGGACGACCTCGCCGCGGCCGGCGGCGGGCCGGCACAGCCGCTGGGTAATCGTGTAGTTCTCGGGCCCGGTACCGGGCTGGGCGTGGCCGGCCTGGTCCACGGCCACTCCGCCTGGCATGCGGTTTGCGGTGAAGGCGGCCACGTCACGCTCGCCGCCTCTGATGCGCGGGAAACCGAGCTGATCGCCGAGACGACGCGCCGTTACGGTCACTGTTCAGCAGAGCGACTGATTTCCGGCCCCGGTCTGGCCCTGATTCACGAATTCCTGCACGGCGAGTCGGTAACGGACGCGGCAGAGCTCGGCGCCCGTGTCGCCGGCGGCGACCAGCGTGCGCGGGCCAGCCTCGAACTGCAGTTCGAATTGCTGGGCAGCGTTGCCGGCGATCTCGCGCTGACCTTCGGCGCGTTCGGCGGCGTATACATCGGCGGCGGCATCGTGCCGCGCTATCTGGATCTGTTTCTGAAATCCGGCTTTCGCCGGCGTTTCGAAGCCAAGGGACGCTATACCCGGTACCTGGCAGACATTCCGGTATCGGTAGTCACGGCGCCCTACGCGGCCCTGACCGGGCTGGCCGCCTGGACCGCCCAGGAGAGCTAGCCGGCCGCAGCCTCGGCCAGGCACATCGCCAGCGCCTGGCAGATGAAATCGATATTGTCGGTCAGCCGATGGTCACCATCGACCAGCAGCAGGCGCGCATGCGTACGCTCGCCCCAGCGCAGGCTGCCGCTGATCGGCACGACGTCGTCACGCCAGCCGTGCACGATGGTAGTCGGGCAGGCAGGCGGCTCGGGCAGATGCTCTTCCAGACCGGGCAGGTACAACGCCGGTGCGAGCAGGTACAGACCGCGCACCGGCGTGCCTGCGGTCACAGTCAGCGCGACGAAGCCGCCCATGCTGCTGCCGACCAGCAATGGCGGCTCCGCCAGCCCCGCGCAGTAGGCCCGCAACTTGTCCACGCGTTCCAGCGGATCGGCAATACCCTGGTAGTCGATCGACGTGACCGCCCAGCCGGTCTCGCGGGCCGTTGCGGCCATAGCCCGGATCTTGGTGCCCCAGGGCCCGCTCTCCTGACCGTGCGAGAAGACGACTTCGCCGGCACTCATCCGCGACGCCCCGCCGACTGCGGCTGGCCGGCCGGGCCCCAGAGCAGTTCATCCAGGTTCGGCTGCCAGCCATAGCGCCTGAGGTCGACGCGACCGCGCAGCACGGGTACCGATTCGGCACGCAGGCGCCTGACCTGCTCTTCGCGCGACGGGTTGCCACGCGGTATCGCGATGCAGCCCTGCGCGTTCAGGATGCGATGCCAGGGCAGGTCCTCCGACTCTCCATCTTCGCGCAGCACGGCCGCAACCACGCGCGCGCCACGCGGCAGTCCGGCCAGCTCGGCAATCTGCCCGTAGCTGGCGACCTGCCCGCAGGGCACTGCAGCAAGCATCTGCAGAATGCGCTGTCGGGACGTGGATTTTTCCGGGATTCTGCGCATGGTCTGGCTCGGGCAGGATGCTACATTAGCGTCGATGTCCGCACGAGGTTGGCAGTTCTGGATCGACCGCGGCGGCACCTTCACCGATGTGCTCGCCCGCCGGCCCGACGGGCGCCTGCTGAGCCACAAACTGCTGTCGGAGAACCCGGAGCGCTATACCGATGCCGCGGTCGCCGGCATCGCCGCACTGCTCGGCGATGAACTCGGCCGGGCGCAGATCGAGGCCGTCAAGATGGGCACCACGGTCGCGACCAACGCGCTGCTCGAGCGCCGCGGTGAACCGACCGTCCTGGTCATCACCGCGGGTTTTCGCGATGCGCTGCAGATCGGCTACCAGG
>CBFCXA010000108.1:0-7687 GCA_965601985.1 uncultured Chromatiales bacterium
CACGTCGACCTCGCCGCCGGCCGGCGTGTACTTGATCGCGTTATCCAGCAGATTGGTCAGGGCCTGGAATACCAGGTTGCGGTCGCCGTGTACCACGCAGTCGGGCGCCGCGCGGCAATTCAGCTGTATATTTTTGTCTTCCGCGAGCGCCTGGTAGAGCTCACAGGCATCGCCGACCACCGAACCCAGGTCGAGGTCTTCCAGTTTCGCGTCGCTGGCGCCCGATTCGATACGCGCGATGCTGAGCAGCGACGCGAAGGTTGCCAGCAGCTGGTCGGCATCGTCCAGACAGGCATCGATCTCGTCGCCACCGGCGCCGTCCATGCGCGCCCGCAGGCCTTCGAGACGATTGCGCAGCCGCGTCAGCGGCGTGCGCAGATCGTGCGCGATGTTGTCGGATACATGCCGCACGCTGCTCATCAGCCCCTCGATCTGGTCCAGCATCGCATTCAGGTTGCTGGACAACTCGTCGAATTCATCGCGGCCGTCACCGGCCGGCATACGCAGCGACAGGTCGCCGCCCATGATGCGCCGGCTGGTCGCATTGATCTGGTTTACCCGGCGCAGCACGTTGTTGCTCATCAGCAGGCCGCCGAGCAGGGCCAGGACCAGCGTAATGCCCAGGATCAGTATGAAGGCGCGATCCAGCACCTGTTCCAGTCCGCCGAGATTGCGACTCTCGCGCGCCATCAGCAGCCAGCCGTCGGAACCCAGCGAAATGACGCGGCCGCGGGCGACGGCCGTGCTGCCGTCGTCGCGGGGAAAGCCGAACTGCACCCAGCCTTCCTCGACCGGGCTCAGCTGCGGCCAGGCGGACAGGTTGCCGGCGATGCGCTCGAAGCTGGCGTTGGCCAGCACGTACAGCGAGTCGCTGCCGCTGTCGATACTGCGCCAGGCGCGCATCAGCGGCTCGGCCGCGGCCGGACCGCCCTGCTGATACATCAGTGCAAAGGTGCGCGCGGCGTTGGTGACGGTTTCGTCGGCGCGCTCTTCGACGTAGCTGATGATCGCCCAGTTGATCACCGCCATCAGCAGCGTCACCGAGATAAAGAACAGCACCATGTAGCGCAGCGTGACCGCAAACGTGGTGGTGCGCAGCTGGGCGCCGATGCTGCTCACAGCCGGGTGCTCATCGCAGCTCGCTCACGGCATCGCGATCTTGTAGCCGGCGCCGCGCACGGTCTGGATCAGCGCCGGGTCGCGGCCCTTGTCGATTTTCGCGCGCAGCCGGCTGATGTGTACGTCGATCACGTTGGTCTGCGGGTCGAAGTGATAGTCCCAGACGTTTTCCAGCAGCATGGTGCGCGTGACAACCTGCTCGGCGTGGCGCATCAGGTATTCGAGCAATTTGAAGTCACGCGGCTGGAGTTCGACCGCTTCACCGTCGCGGCGCACTTCGCGCTTGAGCAGATCCATTTCCAGCGGCCCGACGGTCAGCATGGTCTCAGCCGACGCGCTGCCGCGGTTGCGCCTGGCCAGCGCGTCGATACGCGCTTCCAGTTCGCTGAACGCAAACGGCTTGGTCAGGTAATCGTCTGCCCCGGCCTGCAGGCCCTTGACCCGGTCGTCCACCTGGCCGAGGGCGCTAAGCACGATGACCGGGGTCGCATCGTCCGAGGCGCGCAGTGTGCGGATGATCGACAGCCCGTCGACGCCCGGCAGCATGCGGTCTACCACCAGCGCGTCGTAGCTCTCGGTGGTGGCGAGGAACAGGCCGTCCTTGCCATTGTCGGCATGGTCGACCGCGTGTCCGGCCTCGCGCAGCCCCTGGCAGGTGAATTCCGCCACGCTGCTGTCGTCTTCGATTACTAGTATCCGCATTGCTGGCGTGGATTATTCAGGAAAACAGCTAGTTACAGGCATTCCGCAAGATTAACTATTGTTAATGATATCGAAAGGCCCGGGATAGCCCGCCGTCGCTAGGATGCATCCATCGTCAGCGGTCATCCCACCACCGGCAGGCGCGACGGGAGCCCCCCTTCTCCCGGTCTGCCGGGACGCTGCGAGAGAGGTTTACCCCTTTCCTCTCGAGCGCGGACGGCAGGCGTAGAGATTGCAGACAATCCTCCGTGTTGCAAAGCTTGAAGGGCCTGGACAAGACGTCCGGGCCCTTTTTTTGCCCGAATCTAATCGCTCTTCGACACCGCCTTGCCCTGGCGCCGCCAGGCCCAGGCCGGAATCTGCTTCCAGCCCTGGTTAACCCGTCGGTCGAGCTGCCGGTGGTTAGGCACCAGTTTGCCGAGCAGGGCGTGGAACCGCGGGCCGTGATTCATGTGCCTTGTGTGACAGAGTTCGTGCAGCACCACGCATTGCACCAGCTCGGGCTCCAGGAACATCAGGTAGTAATTCAGGCTGATGGTGCCGGTGCTCGAGCAGCTGCCCCAGCGAGTGCGTTGTCCGCGAATGCTGATCTTCTTGAACTCGAAGCCATGGGCCAGGGCGAGTTCACCGGCCAATGGCTGCAGGTGCCCACGCGCCTGGCGGGCCAGCCAGCGCAGCAGCGCATCACGGCAGGCGGTATCGTCGTCGACGGCGCCATGCAGGGTCAGCCGTTTGCCGTCCTCGCGAGTCGTAACCTGTGCGCGTTCGCTGCGCCGGTAAGCGACCGATCGATACTGGCCGACGGCCGGCAGCCGGATCAACGTCGGCCGCTGCTGCTGCAGGTCCGCCGGCAGGGCGCGTTGCTCAGACTGCAGCGTTGCGAGCTGGCGGGTCAGCCAGGGCTGCCATTCGCGCAGCAGCGCAGGCAGGCGCCGCTGGTCGAAGCGGGACGGCACGGTAACCACGATGCCTTCGTGCATACAAACCGACACGCTGGGTCGTCTGGCCCGCCCGGAGACACGCACCCGGTAGTCGGGCAGGTCGGGATAGTCGAGGCTGAGCTGCATCCGCGATCTGCTGTCGACTCAGCGTTTGCCCGGAAAGCTGATGGTCTTCAGCACGCCGTCATGGAATTCGAGCACCGTGGCCGAACTCGAGCCGCGCCGGTACTGCCAGATCTCGGCCAGGTAACTGCCGAGCACACGATTGCCGGAGCGCACGGGTCGCTCTTCGCTGCTTGCTTCGGCCGGTTGGCCACAGTATTTGCGGACTTCTTCAGTGCTCATGCCGGCTTTCACCAGCTTGCTGCCGCAGCGCAGGCTCTCGTTGCGCGCTTCCGCGCCGCCGGCGATGGCCAGCAACAGGCATAACAAGAGAATAGGGCGGGATTTCATACGCGATGCTCCGGTCCGTCGGACGCGTTCAAACCCTAGCAGCCGCATCGCCGCAGTGACAAGCTGCAGGCGCTGCAAAGGCCAGCCGAAACATGCATTTAACAATGAACCCGAACTCTGCCGGCGCCTGCCTGCAGGCCTGCATACTCGACTGGATGGTCGATGAAGCCGCCGCTGCCTGATGACAACTGCCACGCGCTGCGTCTATGCTTCGCGATTGACCATAGATCAACCAGGAGAAATCCGGATGAAGATCCGTCGTTTCGTGAGCCCGTTGAAACTCGCGACTTCAACACTGATGCTCTGTGCACTGGTCGCCTGCAGTTCGGGGCCGGATATCTATGTTAACGAAGATCCCGCAGCCGATTTCTCGCAGTACAAGACCTACAACTTCGAGTCGCGCCTGGGGACCGACCGTGACGACGGTGCGCAATCGCTGGTCAGCACCTACCTGCGCCGGGCAGCGGCCAGGGAAATGGAAGCCCGGGGCTACCAGCTTTCCGACGACCCGGATCTGACGGTCAACTTCTTCGTCAATACCGAGGAGAAGATTCGCTCGCGCAGCGTGCCGACTTCCGGCGGCTACTACGGCTATCGCGGCGGCTACTACGACCCCTGGGGCGGCTATGCAGGCTACGAGACTCGCATAGACCAGTTCACCGAAGGTACGGTGAACTTCGACCTCGTCGATACGCGCAAAGACCAGCTGGTCTGGGAAGGCGCGGTGACTGGCAAGATCACCAAGGAGGTTATGGAGAACCTGCAGGCGGTCTGCGAAGCCGTAGCCAAGGAAGTGTTCGCCGCGTATCCCTACATCGCGGGATCGAGCGTCAAACAGGTACCGGACGAAAAGTAAGCTTGTGACCGCTTCTCGCAAAAGAGGCGCGGCTCCGGCTGCGCCTCTTTTCTGCCTGTTGCTGGCGGTGGTTATGACTGCGTTTTCGCCGGCCCGTGCCGCCGGCTTCTTCGACCAGTTCATCGACACCGAGGACGGCTGGTTCGATGGCAGCGACTGGTTCATCGAGAATGCCTACGGTTTTCTCCCCGTGCCGATCATCATCACCGAGCCGGCGGTGGGCGAGGGCATCGGCCTGGCCGGGGTCTTCATCCACGCCGACAAAGACGCGCCGCTGCGCGACGAGTCGGGCAACTTTACCCGACCCAGCATCAGCGCGGTGGCGGGCGCGGTCACCAACAATGACACCTGGTTCGTCGGTGGTGGGCACCTCGGTGTCTGGAAAGACGACCACATTCGCTACCTGGGTGGCGGCGGTTATGCATCGATCAACCTGAAGTTCTTCGGCACTGCTGGCCGTGAAGAGAGCGATCAGCAGAGTGATGGCCTGTCGTTCAACGGCGAAGGCCTGTTCGTGGTTCAGAACATCCGGTTCCGCATCGGCGAGAGCCCGCTGTTCATCGGGCCCCAGTACCAGTATCTGAACGTCGACAACAAGTTTGACCTCGGCCTCGACATCCCTTTCATCGATCCGCCCGAATTCAATGTGCAGACTTCGGGCCTGGGCCTGATTGCCGAATTCGACACCCGCGACAGCAACTTCACGCCGAACCGTGGAACCTTTGCCCAGCTCGATTTCTATGCGTTCGACAAGGGTATCGGCAGTGATTTCGACTACCAGGTCTACACGGGCAAATACCGGACCTTTCTCGACCTGGCAAAAACGCTGACCCTGGGCCTGCGCCTCGACGGCCAGATCGCCAATGGCGATATTCCGTTCTTCGCGGTACCGTTCATCGACCTGCGCGGCATCCCGGTGCTGCGTTACCAGGGCGAGACGGTGATCACGGCCGAGACCGAGGCGCGCTGGGAATTCCACCCGCGCTTCAGCGCTGTTGGTTTTGTCGGCGCCGGGCGCGCGGCCGCCGATTTCGGCAAGATCAGCGATGCGCCCAGCCGGGTCAGCAAGGGGCTGGGGTTTCGCTACCTGATGGCGCGTAAACTCTCGTTGCGCGCCGGTATCGACATCGCCTGGGGTCCGGAGGAACGCGTTTGGTACTTGTCGATCGGTCAGTCCTGGCAATAAGACACGCGACGCTGCTGGCCGGCGCGATGCTGCTGATCGCCTGCGCCCCGGAGGGTCCGGACGACCGGCGGGCCGCCACCGAGGCCGTCGACCCAGCGCCGGCAGCGGCACCTGCATACGCGGGTGTCACCGCCTGCGCCGATTGTCACGCCGACATCGTCGACGCCTGGCGGAGTTCTAATCATCGCCAGGCAATGGAATTGCCCACGCCCGATACGGTGCTCGGTGACTTCGCCGATTCGAGCTTCGAACACCAGGGCGTCACCAGCCGCTTCGCCGAGCGGGACGGTCAATACCTGGTCCGTACCGACGGGCCGGACGGAGAACCCGCCGAGTTCCCGGTGCGCTACACCTTCGGCGCCTACCCGTTGCAGCAGTATCTGCTCGAGCTGCCCGGCGGCAAGCTGCAGGCGCTGTCCGTGGCCTGGGACACGCGCCCGGCAGACGAGGGCGGCCAGCGCTGGTTTCACGTTTACGGCGACGAGCCCATCGACGCAGACGACCTGCTGCACTGGACCCGGCCGAGTCAGAACTGGGAGACCATGTGCGCGGACTGTCACTCGACCGCATTGTCGACGCGCTACGACGTCGACAACGATCGCTTCGATACGACCTATAAAGAGATCAACGTAGCCTGCGAGGCCTGCCATGGTCCGGCCAGTCGGCACATCGACTGGGCGAAGGATCCGGGCTCCTCGGACGATGCCGGTCTTTTAAACCTGCTGAACGAGCGCGACGGCATCGCCTGGATCATGGACCCGGAAACCGGCAACAGTCGACGCAGCGCACCGCGCACGACCAGCCGCGAAATCAACACCTGTGCGCCCTGCCATGCGCGCCGGGCCGAGATTGGCGAGCTCGGGGTACCCGGCGGTGAGCTGCTCGATGCCTACCTGCCGGCATTTATCGACCCGCCGCTGTATCACGTCGACGGGCAGGTGCTCGACGAGGTTTACGTCTATGGCTCGTTCCTGCAAAGCAAGATGCACGCGAAAGGCGTGACCTGCGGCGACTGCCACGACCCGCACTCGCTGGCACTGCGTGCGCCCGGCGAACAGGTCTGCGGCCAGTGCCACGACCCGGCGCTCTATGCACGCACCGAGCACACGCTGCATGCGCCCGGTTCGGTTGGCGCCGACTGCGTCGAATGCCACATGCGGCCCAGCAATTTCATGCAGATCGATGCGCGCAACGACCACAGCTTTCGCGTACCGCGCCCGCACCTGGCCGCCGAGTTCGATACGCCTGTTTCATGCCTCAACTGCCATGCCGACCGGGACGCCGCCTGGGCTGCCGGCGTGCTCGACAGCTATGGCATGACGCCGCCGGCCGAACCCGTGCACTGGTCACGTCTGCTCGCCGGCGCCGGGCGCCTGCCCGCCGAGTCGCGCAACCTGCTGCTAGGCATCGCGGCCGAAGCCACCAACCCGCCGATCATCCGCGCGACTGCGATGGCCCGGCTCAACCTGCAGGGTGATTCACTCGGTGTCGCCGTCATCGGCCAACAGCTCGCCAGCAACAAAGCCCTGATTCGCCTGGGCGCCGCGCGCGCACTCCAGACCGCGGTACCCGAAGCGCGCGCACGCCTGGTGCCGCCGCTGCTCGACGACCCGGTCAAGGCCGTGCGCATGGCCGCAGTCATGAGCCTGGCGCCACTCGGCCCGGAAGTGCTGCCGGCCGGCACGCAGCAGTCTTTCAACGCAGCCGTCGACGAATACATTGCAGCTCAGCTGCTCAATGCCGAACGCGGTGAAGCGCACACCAACATCGCCAACCTGCAACGCCACCTCGGCCGCAATAACCTTGCCGAACAGTCCTACCGCACCGCGCTCAAGGTCAACGACTCTTTCGTGCCGGCCTACGTCAACCTTGCCGATCTCTACCGTGCAGTCGGCGACGAAGAGTCTGCCGAAACAACCCTCCTCACAGGCCTGGACGTGCAACCCGAACAGGCGGCGCTACGGCACTCCCTCGGCCTGTCCCTGGTCCGCCAGGGCCGCATGGCCGACGCTGTGCCCGAACTCAAAGCCGCCGCCGACTCCCCGGACGCCACCCCACGCTACGCACTCGCCTACGGCCTGGTCCTCGACTCCCAGGGCGACCCCGACGCCGCGCGTGTCTACCTGGCCGGGGCGATCGACCGCTTCGGCGACGACCCGGCCCTGGTCTCCGCCCTGGTCAACTTCTACCAACGCGACGGCAACCTCGAAAAAGCTCGCGAATTAGCCGCAAGACTCCCGCGACAGTAACCAACTTCGCCAATGAGCGAGCGCCGTGCCCCTCGTCCGGGACCGTCGGCGGCCAGGGACGGCCGCCGCCGAGCCTACAGGGATGTATTCATGGCGTGTCCCGGACGAGGGGCACGGCGCTCGCGGTGTTAGGCGCAGGGACGCGCGCCGCCGAGCGTACAGGGACGTATTAACCGCGGGT